>JAXEMQ010000012.1:0-3063 GCA_034099845.1 Faecousia sp. | reverse complement strand
CTCCGCCAGGGGCTTGGGCACCGGTACGCCGGTGATGGCGTTCAGCCGGTCCATCCGCTCAAACTCGCTGCCCTGGGTGTCGCCCCCGATGGCCGTCAGCACGGCGGTGGAGAACTTGTAGGGGGAGGCGGTGGACAGCACCACCATGGCGTTTTTGCTTCCGGTCTTCTCCCGGTAGGCTTCCGCAGCCGCCCAGCCGGCGGCGGTGTGGGGATCCATCAGGTAGCCATAGTCCCGGTACACCCGGCCGATGACCTCCGAGGCCCCGGCGTCATCGCAGAAGTCCCCGTCGAATTCCGCCTGGATGGCGGTCAGCAGCTCTTCCGGAACCTGGTAGAAGCCCTTCTCCCGAAGGTCTTTCATCAGGCCGTCCACCAGGGCCGTATCGCCGGAGAGCAGGTAGAGAAGCCGCTCCAGATTGGAGGACACCAGAATGTCCATGGAGGGGGAGGTGGTTTTGAGCAGCGGGCGGCGGCGGTCATAGGTGCCGGTTCGGATAAAGTCCGTCAGCACATTGTTGGCGTTGGAGGCGCAGATCAGCCTGCCCACAGGCAGGCCCAACTTCTTGGCCAGGAAGCCTGCCAGAATGTCGCCGAAGTTTCCGGTGGGAACGCTGAAGTCCACCGGGTCTCCCAGCCGGATGACCTCCCGGTCCAAAAGATCCCGGTAGGCCCGGAAGTAATACATGAGCTGGGGCGCCAGCCGGCCGATGTTGATGGAGTTGGCGGAAGACAGCCGGAAGGGAAGCGCCTGCCCCTGGGCCTGCTGGAAAATCTGCTTGACACCGGTCTGGGCATCGTCAAAATTGCCCTCCACCGCGCAGACAAGCACATTGTTCCCCTCCTGGGTTACCATCTGGGCCCGCTGGACCTGGGAAACACCGCCCTCGGGATAAAACACGCAGATGCTGACCCCGGGCACATCCTGGAAGCCCACCAGCGCCGCCTTGCCCGTATCGCCGGAGGTAGCCGTCAGAATCCGGATTTCCTGGGTGATGCCCTTTTCTTCCCTTGCCGCGGTGAGCAGCTGGGGCAGCATACTCAGGGCCACATCCTTAAAAGCAGAGGTGGGACCCCGGAACAGCTCCAGCACCTGCATCCCGCCCACAGCCACGGTGGGGGTCAGCTCTTCGGTTTCGAACTTACCGGTATAGGCCCGTTTCACCAGCTCCCCCATGTTGGGAATGTCCGGAAGCAGGGCGGTGAGGATGGCCTGGGACATCTGCTGGCTGGATAATTTCAGGCACTGCCGCCAGTCAAATTCCGGCAGCGCCCTGGGTACATACAGGCCGCCGTCCGGCGCCAGACCCTGCAGCACTGCCTGGGCGCTGTCAACGGCGGGGGAACGGCCCCGGGTGGAAATGTAGTCCATAGTGATAAACCTCCTGTATAAATGCACAAAAGAAACGGAAAACAAGGGGAAACCATTGCATTTCCTTGCAATTGCATTTTTAGTAGGTATATGATATACTGACTGTTATAAAAAAGCAAGTGTTTTTCCTACGCATACACATTTGCAGAAACGGAGAGAGAATGATGCGAATTGGACTATTGGGCTTCGGAACCGTAGGCAGGGGTGTTTACGAGATCATCGCCCCCCGGGAGGATATGCAGGTGGTCCGGGTTCTGTGCCGCCGGGAGCTGAGCCTGCCTGACGCCGCCGTCACCCACAATTTTGACGACATCCTCCACGACCCCACCATTGACACGGTGGTGGAAGCCATGGGCGGACTCCATCCGGCTTATGAATATGTCCGAGCCGCCATTCTGGCCGGGAAAAACGTTGCCACCGCCAACAAAGCTCTGATCGCCACCTATTATGATGACCTGATCCCCCTGGCAATGGAACAGGGTGTGCATCTGCGCTGCACCGCCTCCGTAGGCGGCGGCATCGGCTGGCTCAGCGAGCTGGAGCGGGCAAGCCGCATTGAGCGCATCCACCATGTGGGCGGCATCATGAACGGCACCTGCAACTACATTCTGGACTCCATGACCCGCCTGGGTCTGGGCTACGCCGAGGCGCTGAAGCAGGCCCAGGACCTGGGCTACGCCGAGGCGGACCCCACCACGGATGTGGAGGGCATCGATACCTGGCACAAGCTGATTGTGTCGGCCAACATCGGCTTCCAGGTGAGCCTGGACCGGGCAGCCGTCCCTGCCGCGGGCATTTCCCGGATCAGCGCCCAGGATGTGGCCTGCTTCACCGCCAACAATCTGGTGTGCAAGCTGGTATCCACCGCGGACCTGCGGGACGGCAGCTGCAGCGCCTATGTGCAGCCCACTCTGTACCCCGCGGGTCAGCCGGAGGCGGCGGTGCCCGCCAACTACAACCTCATCACCCTGGAGGGGGACGTGTCCGGCCGCCAGAGCTTCTTCGGCCAGGGCGCGGGCCGCTATCCCACCGCGTATAATGTGGTGCAGGACTGTGTGGACTTCACGGTGGGCAAGGGCTTTTACCGGGGCTACGGGCCCAAGGCGGCCGTAGACAACAGCGTCATGCTGCGCTACTACGTCCGGGGCAGCCGGGATCCCTGGCTGGATGCCGTGACCGAACATCACTGGGGCGACGCCGCCGTGACCAGGGCGGTTCCCGTTTCCGGGATGCACCGGTGGCTGAAAGACCATCCGGAGGCATTCATCGCCGCCTTCGCGGAATAAATGCCTTCTCCTGGGAGAAGGTGCCCCAGTCTGAGGACTGGGGCGGATGTGGGGCGGTACCAGGTTTCCACAATCAAAAGTTGTGACGGTCGGCTTTCGTAAGCATTGCGGCAAATTGGGATTTATCGAATTGACAATTGACAATTGACAGTTGACAATTATGGTATCCCTTCGGGATAAATTAGATTCTATTGCGCAAAGTCGTCCGTGTCATTGCGACCCAGTGTGCACACTGGTGTGGCAATCCTCCGGTTTTTTCGGCCCTTTCCCGAACTTTTCGAAGCGGGAAAATGTGGCTGCGGTATAGCTACTATTTTTTAATCATCCCCGCAGGGGATTCCTTCATTGTCAATTGTCAATTGAAATAAATTCAAGTTTTCTAGGGAGCACCTTTATACACCCTTCG
>JAXEMQ010000010.1:0-2064 GCA_034099845.1 Faecousia sp. | reverse complement strand
AAGTGCAGGCTCACGGAAATGGAGTGGCTGCGCACCACGGGCACACGGACGCAGGTGCAGCTGACACGCAACTCCGGCAGGTGCATGATCTTCCGGCCCTCGTTCTGCATCTTCATTTCCTCGCTGGTGTAGCCCTCAAACTGCTCGCCGCCGATCTGGGGGATCAGGTTGTAGGCAATCTGGTGGGAGAAGACCTTGGGCTCGTAGGTTTTGCCCTCCCGGATGGCCTCCACCTCGTTCATCAGCTCGATGGGGCCGCCGGCGCCGGCGCCGGAAACTGCCTGATAGGTGGAGGCGGTCATGGCGCGGATGGGCGCGATGGAATTCAGGGCGTTAACGGCGGTGACGGTGATGATGGTGGAGCAGTTGGGGTTGCTGATGATGCCGTGATGGTCCTTCACATCCCCGGGGTTGATCTCGGGCACGATCAGGGGCACGTTGGGATCCAGCCGGAAGGCGGAGGAATTGTCCACAAACACGGCGCCGGCCTTTACAATGGCGGGGGCGAACTTCTTGGCAATGTCATTTTCGGCGGCGCCCAGCACAATGTCCACACCCGCAAAAGCCTCGTCCCGGGCTTCCAGGATGGTTACGTCTTCACCCCGGAACTTTAGGGTCTTGCCGGCGCTTCTGGCGCTTGCCAGGGGCAGAAGCTTTCCCACGGGGAAATTCCGTTCCTGCAAAATTTTGATCATTTCCTGACCTACGGCGCCGGTAGCACCCAGGACGGCAACGGTATACTGTTTCATAATGGTTCCCTCCTTAAATGAGTTGACAATTGACAATGGACAATTGACAATTTCGGAATCCCCTTGCGGGGATAGAAAATAAGCTTATCAGCTTTGCTCAGCTGCCCGGTAAATAGGAATTTGTGGGGGTGAGATCCTGCGCCCGCAGGCGCCTTGGCTCTCCCTTTGGGAGAGCTGTCAGCGAAACTGACTGAGAGGGTGTACCACGCCTCTTTTCCCCTCTCAGTCACGGCATACGCCGTGCCAGCTCCCCCAGAGGGGGAGCCAAGGGCGCTTCACGCCAGCCCGCCAAATCCCAATTTTCCGCCCGGTTTCTTACTTCACAAAGCTGTTGTACAGCACCCGGATGGCATCGGAGAAGTCCCGGTTGTCCACGCCGAAGATGATGTTCAGCTCGTCGGGGCCCTGGTTGATCATGCGGATGTTGATGCCCGCCTGGCCCAGGGTGGCGAAAATCTGACCGGAAATACCGGGGCGGAAAGCCATCTTCCGGCCGACGGCGGCAACCACGGCGATCTGATCGTGGACGGTCAGGCTGTCGGGCTCCACCTCCTTCTGGATTTCACCCAGAATGGTATAGAGGCTGGCGGCCACCGCCTCTGTGGGCAGCACCACGGAGACGTTGTCGATGCCGTTGGGCACATAGTCAACGGAGATGTTGTGCCGCTCCAGCACGGTGAGCACCTTGCGCAGTACGCCGACCTGGCTGCTCATACCCCGTTTGGTCAGAGAGATGATGGTAAAGTCCTTCTTGCCGGTGATGCCGGTGATGAACCGGTGGGGGTCCGTATCCCCCTCGAACCGCTCCTGGATCATGGTGCCGGGGTCCATGGGGGCGTTGGTGTTGCGGATGTTCAGGGGGATGTTTTTCTCCCGGACGGGGAAAATGGTTCCCTCGTGGAGCACCTGGGCACCGCTGTAGCTCAGCTCCCGCAGCTCGTCGTAGGTGACCTGGGGAATGGTCTGGGGATTCTCCACAATCCGGGGGTCCGCCATGAGGATGCCGGATACATCGGTCCAGTTTTCGTAGACATCCGCGTCCAGAGCCGCCGCGGCCAGAGCGCCGGTAATGTCGCTGCCGCCCCGGGTAAAGGTTTTGATTTTGCCGTCGGGCAGCTGGCCGTAGAAGCCGGGAATCACCACGCCGGGGCCGGCCACCAGCATCCGCAGGGTTTCGTAGCTGGTTTCCTGGTCCACGCTGCCGTCAAAGCGGAACTTGATCCAGTCCGCCGCGTCAATGAACTGGAAGCCCAGAAAATCCGCCATGAGCCGGGCGGAGAAATATTCGCCCCGGCTGGCCAGTTCGTCCTGGGTG
>JAXEMQ010000280.1:0-7026 GCA_034099845.1 Faecousia sp. | reverse complement strand
GACCGGGAGTCCTTCCGGCTTTCCCGGCAGCGTCACAGGGAAGTGGCCAGCTTCATTGACGACAACTACATACAGGAAAAGACTGCACAGCAGATTTCGCCCGGCCATGTCCGTTCAGAAAGGGTTCTCCGGGATCGGGATGCGCTTGATGACATCTGTGCGCCTATGGAATGCGCAGAACCAGCCTTGCCGCGGACTGGAAGGAAAAGCATTCCCCTTCCTTACGCAAAACCGAAGCCCAGCCTTGCCGACCTGCTGGCGGAGACGGATGCCGGTTTTTCCGAGACTCTGCTGAAGCTCATTGACAGGACCGGGAAAAAGGATTCGGAAATCTACACCAAAGCCAATCTCTCCCGGCAGCATTTCTCCAAAATCCGCAACAATCCCCACTATCAGCCCACCAAGCCCACCGCCATTGCCCTTGCGCTGGCTTTGGAGCTTGACCTGGATCAGACCCGGGATCTGATCGGCCGGGCGGGTTATGCTCTGACAAACAGCAGCAAGTTCGACGTGATCATCATGTACTTCATCCGGGAGAAAAATTATAACCTGTTCGACATCAACGCGGCTCTGTTTGAGTTTGATCAGAGCCTGCTGGGAGGATAAATGTCCCCTGGCAGTTGACCACGAGGCACCAAAAACCTCCTATACTATGGGTGTAAACAAAAACACCACAGTATAGGAGGTAAACAATATGAAAAAGAATCTGACGGAAGTGGTATTCATCCTGGATCGCAGCGGCTCCATGGCGGGGCTGGAAGGGGACACCATCGGCGGCTTTAACGCCATGATCGAAAAACAGCGGGGCGAGCCCGGTGAGGCGGTCATCTCCACGGTGCTCTTCGACAACGAAACGGAGGTGATCCACGACCGGGTTTCCCTCGACCGGGTGCCCGCTCTGACGGAAAAGGAATACGATGTCCGGGGCTGCACCGCCCTGCTGGACGCCGTGGGCGGAGCCATCCACCACATCGGCAATGTCCACAAGTATGCCCGGGAGGAAGACCGTCCCGAAAAGACCCTGTTCGTCATCACGACAGACGGCATGGAGAACGCCAGCCGCCGCTACACTTACGACAAGGTCAAATCCATGATTGAGCGGCAGCGGGAACGGTATGGCTGGGAGTTCCTGTTCCTGGGCGCCAACATCGACGCCGCCCGGGAAGCTGCCCGGTTCGGTATCCGGGCGGACTGTGCAGCCGACTACCACGCCGACAGCATGGGCACGGAAGCGGTCTACGAATCCGTCTGCGAGGCAGTGTGCCAGGTGCGCCGCAGCGCCCCGCTGGCGGCGGATTGGAAGCGGAAAATCGACGCGGACTTCAAAGGGAGGAAGAGATAATGAACGGAGCGAATCCGGGCTTGGTTTGATATTCAGCGGACGGAGCGGGCGTATTCCGTGGGGGTGATGCCGAATTTCTCCTTAAACTGCCGGGAGAAATGGTGTACGGTGGAGTACTGCAGAGCGGCGGCAATCTCCGTAAAGTTCAGATTGTTCTCCCGGATCATCTGCTTGCTCTCCTGGAGCTTGATACGGCGGATGTATTCGCCCGGGGAAATCTGCAGGTTCTTCTGGAACAGCACCGTCAGGTAGCTGGGGCTCACATCCACCTGCTGGGCAATGAGCCGCACCGACAGCTTCTCCCGGATGTGGGAGGAAATATACTGCTGGGCGTGGCGTATGATCTCGTTCTCCGAGTGGATGGTGTTGGTTCCCTGAATCTTGCTGCCGGAGGGGTTCAGGGTTTCCCGCAGCAGCACCAGAAGCAGCATGGTAAGCTCCGCCATGACCATATCGGAAACAAAGGGATCCTTCCGTTCCTGAATCCGCAGCATTTGCTGGAGCAGCGTCACGGCCTCCTGGGGAACGGAGAGCTTACGGTTGTAGAGGCTGGACAGGTCGCCGCCGTCCAGATCAAAGGAAATGGTCACAAACCGGGGGGCGACACCGATGTCGGCATACTGCATATGCCACTGGTCCGGCGCGTAGAGCATAGCCTCCCCCTGATGCAGCAGCCGGTCCTGACCGTCGGCCACGGAGTGAAGGCTGCCCTGGTCCACATAGGTCAGCTCCGGCATATGGTGGGATTCACCGGGGAACAGGAAGCCCTGCTCCTTTTCCTGATAAAAGAAGGTGTAAATGCCGGCTACCCGCAGCTGGGCGTCAATGCGCAGCTTCCGGTTGGCAGTGGTGCCGATGCGCTCCGGGGGAATCTCCGCGGAGAGGATCACGGAAGCCTCATCTTTGTATACACTCAGGGAGAAGAAGATGTTTTTGCGGATATGAACGGTTTTGTCCAGATAAAAGTGCTGGTAATCCTCCCCGTCCTTGCTGACGGAGAGCACGCACATATCTCCCGTACAGTTGAGCATGGTTTCGGACATGGCCTGATAGACAGAGGCTTCCATTTGAGTCAGCTTCATGCGGACGGCGTTTTTGGGTGCTGGCTGGTTGGCCTGAGCCCGTTCCGGAAGAACGGTACCAAAGCCCTGAAAAGTAACCTGGTTCAGGTTTTTGATCACGGCAATTGCTCCTTCCTCTTGGACGCGCGGCGGCGTCACGACAATGCGGTATGGTTTGTCCCAAAAAGGACGAAATTGTACAGAGACGAGATTATTATACAGGATACAAGAGAAAATGGCAAATGATTTATATACAAATTTTGTTGATTCTTTTCGTACACAATGTCAGGAACCGGCATTTGGCGGAGACAATTCCCGGATGAGCACCCGGAGCGGAATGGGTGCGCGGACGGTGTTCCGGAAAAACTTGTGCGCACCATACAAAATGGAATGCAATATTTTGTTTGTTTTGCCGGAGGATTCATTTGTCCACCGGGAATCATACAGGCTTTTGCACTTTGACGAAAATAAACGTTGAAATCTTGCCGGGATTCGTGTATAATGTCACTGTTCGAGTCTTGCGACCTTCGGATGAATATACCTCTGGAAGGCAGACGCTTTCCCGAAAGGAGCTATTTTTCGCTATGTACACTGTCAACGCTATCCGTAACATCTGCCTGTTGGGCCACAGCGGCAGCGGCAAGTCCGCTCTGGCAGAGAGCCTGCTGTATATGACCGGCGCCATCGACCGTATGGGTAAGAATGCCGACGGCAATACCGTCAGCGACTATGATCCCGAGGAGATCCGCCGTAATATTTCTATTTCCACTTCCGTAATCCCCATTGAGTACCACAATACCAAGATCAACGTTCTGGATACCCCGGGCGGCTTTGATTTCTCCGGCGCCGTGATGGAGGCTCTGCGGGCTTCCGACGCGGCCATTCTGGTGCTGTCCGCTAAGGACGGCATCACCGTTGGTTTTGAGAAGGCCTGGGCCTACTGCGAAGAGCGGAATATGCCCCGGTTCGTCTACATCTCCAAGGTGGACGAAGACAACTCCGACTACAACGCTACTTTCAACGCCCTGCGTGAGAAGTACGGCAACAAGATCGCCCCTGTCATCGTTCCCATCTGGGATGCTTCCCACAAGGTCACCGGCATCATCGACGTGCTCAACAAGCGGGCCTACGAAATGCGGAGCCTGAAGCGCGTGGAGATCGACGTTCCCGAGGACAAGGAATCCGTCATCGAAGAGTTCAACGATGCTCTGAAGGAGGCCGTTGCCGAAACCGATGAGGCGCTGATGGACCGCTTCTTTGAAGGCGACGATTTTACTTACCGTGAAATGATCACGGGCCTGCACCAGGGCGTGAAGGAGCTGAGCCTGTTCCCGGTGTTCTGCGGCTCTGCCGTTACCTGCCTGGGAAGCCTGATGCTGATGGACCACATTGTAGACCTGCTTCCCAACCCCGTGGAGGGCAACTATCACAAGGCTGTCAATGCCGACGGCGGTGTGGAGGAGTTTGTGGTTTCTCCCGGCGGCGTGCCCGCGGCTTTCGTGTGGAAGACCGTTTCCGACCAGTTCGGCAAGTATTCCTTTATTAAGGTCCTGTCCGGCGAAATTACCCCCGATACCACTTTGGTGAATGCCCGCACCGGTGAAACCGAGAAGCTGGGCCGTATGTATGTGATGTGCGGCAAGAAGAACTCCGAGGTCAAGGTTCTGGCCTGTGGCGACATCGGCGCCATCGGTAAGATGGATAAGGTGAAGACCGGCGATACCCTGTGCGACCCCAGAAAGGTGGTTTCTCTGAAGCAGATTCCCTACCCCAATGCCTGCTACTCCATGGCCATTGCCCCCAAGACCAGAGGCCAGGAGGAAAAGGTGGGTACCGGTCTGAACCGCCTGAACGAGGAAGATCCCTCCTTCACCCTGCGCAACGATCCCGAAACCAAGCAGCTGGTGCTGTCCGGCACCGGTGACCAGCAACTGGATGTGCTGGTTTCCAAGCTGAAGACCCGCTTCGGTGTGGAAGCGGTGCTCTCCACTCCCAAGATCGCTTACCGGGAGCGTATTAAGAAGACCGTACAGGCCCATGGCCGTCACAAGAAGCAGACCGGCGGCTCCGGCCAGTTCGGTGATGTGTGGATCCGTTTCGAGCCCCAGGAGGAGCAGGACGAAATGATCTTCGCGGAAGAGGTCTTCGGCGGTTCCGTGCCCAAGAACTTCTATCCCGCCGTTGAAAAGGGCATTCAGGAAGCCGTTCAGAAGGGCCCCCTGGCAGGCTACCCCATGGTGAACCTGAAGGCTGTGCTGTACGATGGCTCCTACCACCCCGTGGACTCCAATGAAATGGCCTTTAAGATGGCCGCGATCCTGGCCTTCAAGGAAGCCATGCCCAATGCCGGCGCAACCCTTCTGGAGCCCATCGGATCTCTGAAGGTTACCATTCCCGACAGCTACATGGGCGATGTTATCGGCGACCTGAACAAACGCCGGGGCCGTGTCATGGGTATGAACCCGGACAACAAGGGCAATACCGTGGTGGAGGCGGAAGTCCCCATGGCGGAAATGGGCTCCTACGCCATTGACCTGCGGGCAATGACCCAGGCCAGAGGCTCCTTTGAGCTGAGCTTCGAGCGCTACGAGGAAGTGCCCAAGACCAATCAGGCCAAGATCATTGCCGACGCCAAGGCGGAAGATTAAGAAACAGCAGAAGACCCTCCCGGAAGACCGGGAGGGTTTTTGTTGACAAAGGCATTGGGTTTCGATACAATATAACCGCTTTTCAGCGGACACTCCGCGAAATTTCGGAGGGAAATGAATGAAAGAGAAAATACGCGGGAGTCTGCCGGACCTGCTGGCGATTCTGATCGGCAATCTGTTCCTGGCTCTGACGGTGGTTCTGTTCGTCCTGCCCGGGGAGCTGATCAGCTGCGGAACCACGGGGCTTTCCCTGCTGGCAAAGGCGTTTTGGGGCATTCCGGTGTCCGCCTTTGTTTTGGTATTTAATATGGTTATGCTGATTCTGGGCTGGGCGGTGCTGGGGCGGAAATTCGCCATGACCACCATCGCCAGCTCTTTCCTGAACCCCATCTTTCTGGAGCTGTTTCAGCGGCTTTTTGCCGGTCAGTTGATTACCCGGAATCTGCTGCTGTGTGCGGTGTTCGGCGGCCTGGGCCTGGGCATTTCCCTGGGCCTGGTCATCCGGGCGGGGGCATCCACCGGCGGAATGGACATTCCGCCGCTGATTCTCAAAAAGTTCCTGGGCATTCCGGTGCCCGTAAGCCTGTGGGTGTTTGACTTCGTCATCATGCTGATGCAGCTGATGTTCCACACCCCGGAGGAGCTGCTCTACGGCATTGTGATGCTTCTTGCCGTGAACTTCACCCTGAATAAGACTCTGGTTGCCGGCAGAGGCCGGACGGAGGTAAAGATCATCAGTGAAAAAGCGCTGGAGATCCGGGACAGCATCCTCAACGATGCAGACCGGGGGGTGACCCTGCTGCAGGGAGAGGGCGGCTACCTTCACAAATCCACCCAGGTGGTGCTCAGTGTGGTCAGCACCAAGGATCTGCACCGGCTCAAGCGGCTGGTCCGGGACATCGATCCCGGCTGCTTTATGATCGTCACCCAGGTCACCGAGGTGCTGGGCAGGGGCTTTTCCCTGAGCCGGGATTTCCAGACGGAGTAAGCAGGATTCTGCCGCCCCTGGGCCTTGCCCGCCACGGGTGAAGACAAAGGGAAAATCCATCGAAAAGAGAGGGTATATGCAGTACAGTACCTATTTATTCATTCTTGCGGCTCTGCCGCTGACGGTTTGCGGCTACTATCTCTTTGCCCGGCTGGGCAGGAAAGCGGCAAACCTGTTCCTCGCGGGGGCATCCCTGTGCCTGTATGCCTACGGCGGCTGGAAGGGCCTGCTGTGGCTGTGTGTCAGCATCGGGGTCAACAGACTGCTCCTTGCCGGGATGAAGCGCTGGAAAAAGGGAACAAAGGCCCTGCTGTGGCTGGGAATTGCCTTTCATGTGGGCCTGCTGTTTGTTTTTAAATATCTGAATTTCGCGGCACAGACCGTGAATTTGATGCTGCATACGGCCATTTATCCCCCCAGCCTTGCGCTGCCTCTGGGCATCAGCTTCTTTACCTTCCAGCAGATTGCCTATCTGGTGGATGCTTCCCGGGGTGAGCGGGAAGGGGACAGCTTTTTGGACTATGTGCTGTATGTGGTCTACTTTCCCAAGCTCATCATGGGCCCCATTGCGCCGGCGGAGGATCTCATTCCCCAGTTTCACCAGGAGAGCCGTCTGCGTTTCCGGCAGGAGTCGTTCTGCGCCGGGATGCGGCAGTTCACCTTCGGCCTGTTCAAGAAGGCTGTGCTGGCAGATACCTTTGCCTCCGCGGCGGTGTTCCTGACCATGGAGGAGGCAAGCGCCCTGGAACTGCTTCTTATGATGCTGGCCTACACCTTCCAGATCTATTTCGATTTCAGCGGCTACAGCGATATGGCACTGGGCTTTTCCCGAATGCTGAACATCGATCTGCCCATGAACTTCGATTCCCCCTACAAGGCGCTGTCCATCCGGGATTTCTGGAAACGCTGGCATATGAGCCTGACGGCTTTTTTGACCCGGTACATCTATTTTCCCCTGGGCGGCAGCCGGAAGGGAAAGATCCGGAC
>JAXEMQ010000278.1:0-2233 GCA_034099845.1 Faecousia sp. | reverse complement strand
TTCAGGTGGTGGGAAACCGCCGGGCTGGACATATCCATCAGGGAGGACAGGTTGATCACGCACTCTTCGTCATGGCACAGCAGCCAGAAGATCTTCAGACGGCTGGGGTCGTCCAGCTGCTTGAAAACATCGGCCGCCAGGGAAAAGGCTTCCATTGTGGGCATTTTTTCTAGCCCGTGCTCAAACACCCCGCCGTGGTCATGGGGCAGGCAGCAGTCACTCATGGTATTCACTCCCTTCAAGGATACGTACATCCGTATTCTTTATTATATACGGAAAAGGCCGGGAATTCAAGGACAAGTGCGGCCCTTCGCATTCCGCGAAGGGCCGCACAGAGCCTGACGAAAACCCTTTTATTGTGAACCGGCCCGCAGGCTGGGGCGATTACCGGCAGAAGGGGCCGGGTACGGGATTTTGGGGGCGCTTTCTGCCATAGAAATCCCTGTCGAAGACAATGCCTTCTCCCTCGGGGGTCTCAAACCGCTGTTCCGGCTCAAAGGCAAAGCCCAGGGTGTCGGAGGTAATGGTCCGCACCTCCGGCAGGAACTCCAGGAAGTTGCTGATCAGGCGTGTGGCGCCCTTTTCCTCCCGAAGCTCCAGGGTAATGTGATGCCGGGTGTCCACGGTGCCGTTCTCCTCAATATCGCAGGGCTGGGCGCCGTTAAAGAACACATTGCCGCCGGTCCATACGGGCAGAGGCATATAGTATTTGTCCCGGCCGGAGGCCGCCCCCTCGCCGCAATAGCCCTCAAAGTATCCCCGCCAGGTGTCCTCGGTCATGTACCCGGAGTAGGGCACCGTGCCCGCGGTCAGGTTGAAGTCGTCCCACTGCTTTTCCGGACAGTTGGGTCCCTGAAGGGGCGCGCAGAGCCGGGTGAGTCCGGGACGGACATCGGGCTGGACGAACACGTTGTTGTAGAACCGCACGTCGCCGTGAAGGATGGACATAAAGCCGGTGATAGCCGTGCTGTGGGGCCGGTGGATGGGGGTATAGCGGGTGGAATCGTATTTTTCGGAGGAACCGTTTTTCACGCCCCGTCCCACGGCGGTAATGGCCCCGGCGATCAGATTGTGGACAAAGGCCACGCCCTGGGTGGGCAGCTTTACCGCCCGCTCGGACAGCAGAATGTTGTTGTCCACCAGGCAGGGGCCGTGGGCAATCTCAATGAACAGGTCCTCGCCCAGGGCCAGACCGGACGCGCCCTTCGCCTCCAGCAGGTAATCCAGAGGCAGGCAGTTGTCGTGGAAGAGGCAGCCGCTTACCCGGGAACCCTGGGTCTGCCAGTCCAGCCAGATGCCCCGGGTGCAGTGGTGGAAATGGCAATTGCGGATGGTCACGTCGATGGCGGCGTGGAATTTGATGCCGCCGATTTCCGCGCCGGACAGGTTGCCCTTGGTGTTGATGTGGTGGATATGGCAGTTTTCAATGGTGGAAAACACGCAGCCCAGGTTGCCTACGATGCCGGTCTGGCCGCAGTCATGGATTTCGCAGTTCCGCACCGTGTGGGAGCCGATGGTCTCCTTGCTCCAGCCGTCCAGCTGGGCGATGAGGGAGCAGTCCCGCTGGGTCTGGGCGCCGTCCTTGAATTTGTAGGCGGACCATTTGTTGTTGTTGTACTGCTGGAAGTATTTGCCCAGGGAGATGCCGGAGCACTTGGCCTGGGACACGTCGCAGTTTTCAATTACCCAGCCCTTTGACCAGTGGGGGCCGATCATGCCCTCCTGAAGGGCAGTGGGGGGCGCCCACTGGGTAGCCGCCTTGGTAACCGTGAAGCCGGAAAGGGTGATGTAATTCACATGCTCCTTGCTGGGGTAGAAGCAGTGGGGCCGGACCGTGATTTCCACCAGCTCTTCATTGGGGTCTTTGCCCTGGAAGTTGGCGTAGATCCGGGTTTCCTCCACTTCGGTGCTCTGCTCGGTGTACCAGGTGTGCTTGCTGAAAGCCCGGTCCCAGGACAGGTCAAAGAATTCCGGATGCAGGACCTGGTCCAGGGTTTCCTTTTCGTAAAGGGATTTGCCGTTCAGGAATACCTCACCGGTGTGGGCATGAACGGTTCCGTCCAGCCAGTCGCCGTAGACCCGGGTGGTGTAAGGGTTGTGGGTGCCGAACCAGTGGTTGGGCAGGGTCAGCAGCCAGGTGTCGCCCTGGTAGTGCTTCCAGCCTTTCACAACCTCCGCGCCGGTAATCACCGCGCCCAGGGGCACCTGAGAGCGGTAGACAATGGGCGCCTGC
>JAXEMQ010000258.1:0-3949 GCA_034099845.1 Faecousia sp. | reverse complement strand
CACCGAGGCAATCAGCAGAATGATGAGGAAGGCAGGCAGAACCACGCCCAGCGTCGCCAGAAACGCACCCAATACCCCCGCCTGAGAGGCGCCCACAAAGGTGGCCATGTTCACGGCGATCGGGCCGGGGGTGGATTCCGCCACGGCGATAAAGCTCATCAGCTCCGCTTCCGTCAGCCAGCCATGGCTCAGCACCGCATCCCGGATCAGAGAGATCATGCCAAAGCCGCCGCCAAAGGACAGGGCGCCCACCATCAGAAAGTTCAGAAACAATTCCGGATAAATCATGCCGCTCTTCCCCCTCTCATATTCCGAAGGGTTTCGCCGACAATTCCTACCGTGCCGCAGATCAGAATATAATACGCCGTGGAAAAGCGGACAGCGGTAACGGAGAACACCAGCATGGTTACCATAACACCAATCATCAGCGTCAGATTTCTTCCCGTTTTTTTCATGCCCCCCAGCATTTTCAGCCCCGCGGAGGCAATCAGGTACACCACACACACCCGGATGCCGGAAAAGGCCCGGGCCACCCAGGGAATGGTGAGAAACCGGTCAAAATACAGGGAAATGCAGTATATCACCAGAAAAGACGGGATGCACACCGCCGCCGTTGCCACCAGCGCGCCCCAAACCCCCGCGTTGCTGTAGCCGATATAGGTTGCGGCGTTGATGGCGATGGGGCCGGGCGTGGACTCCGCAATGGCCACCATATCCAGGAATTCCTCCCGGTCCATCCACTTCTTTTTTTCCACAAATTCCTCTTCCAGCAGGGCGATCATGGCATAGCCGCCCCCAAAGGTAAGGGCGCCGATCTTCAAAAAGCTGCCAAAAAGGCCCCAAAGCATATTCTTTTTGCCGCCCCCGCCGGGGGGTGCTTGTTTCCTTTTCATTCTTTCTCCACCTTTCCTGCCTATTCTATCACAAATTCGGAGCCCCGCATACCTGAATTTTCAAAACAGTCTCCCTATTTCCAGAAAAATCAGAGATTGCGCCAATGAATATTTCATGAATTCTAACTGTAAGGGTAGAATTTTTCCACAAACTGTGGTAGAATGTTTCTAAGTATACCATATGGAGATTATGCCTATGTTGGAATTGTTGGCCCCTGCGGGGTCTATGGAATCCCTTCGCGCGGCGGTGCAGAACGGCGCCGATGCCGTGTATCTGGGCGTCGGGGAATTCAACGCCCGGCAAAGCGCAAAGAACTTCACCCTGGAAACCCTGGGTGAAGCCCTGAAATACTGCCATATCCGAGGCGTTCAGGTTCACCTGACCCTCAACACCCTGGTCGCCGACCGGGAGATGCAGCAGCTGCGCAATCTGATCCGCTCCGCCGCCCAGGCGGGTGTGGACGCCTTTATCGTCCAGGACTGGGGTGTGGTGCAGCTGTGCCGCCAGATTGCGCCCCATGTGCCGGTCCACGGTTCCACCCAGATGACCGTACACAACCTGGCCGGTGTCCAGATGTGCGCCGCCATGGGAATCCGGCGGGTGGTCCTCAGCCGGGAACTGAGCCGGAACGAGATTCAGTACATCTGCGCCAACTCCCCCATTGAAATTGAAATTTTCGGCCACGGAGCCCTGTGTATGTGCTACTCCGGCCAGTGTTATCTCTCCGCCATGATTGGTTCCCGGTCCGGCAACCGGGGCCGCTGCGCCCAGCCCTGTCGTCAGAGCTACGGCTACTCCCGCTGGGAGAACAAGTACCCCCTGAGCCTGAAGGACAACTGCCTGGTCCACTATGTGCAGGCCATTGAAGAAATGGGCGTTGTCTCCCTGAAGCTGGAGGGCCGGATGAAGCGGCCCGAATATGTGGCCGCCGTGACCCAGGTCTACCGGCAGGCCATTGACGGCGCTCCCGTTACTCCCGAGATGATGCAGACCCTTTCCGATGCCTTTAACCGCCAGGGCTTTACCAACGGCTACTACCTGGGCAAGGTCACCACCCGGATGTTCGGTGTCCGGGAGGATGTTCCGGAGAATCCGGAATTCCTGCAGGCCGCCCGGCAGAGCTACGAATCCGGCGAAGCGCCCCTGGTGGATCTCAAATTCCGGGCCGTAGTCACCGTGGACGGCAGCAGCCTGACGGCCTCGGATGCCGACGGCCATATGTGCATTGCCCAGGGGCCCATTCCGGAGCGGGCCGTGAACGTGGCCCTAACCGGCCAGGCCCTTGCCGCCCGGGTTGCAAAAACCGGCGGCACCCCCTTCCGCTGCGCCGAGGTGCGCACCCAGGTTGACCCGGGGCTCATGCTCTCCGCCGCCGCCATCAACGCCATGCGCCGGGATGTGCTGAACCAGATGACTGCCCTGCGGGCCCGCCGGGAAGAACATCCGGTAAAGAAAGCCAAGGATATTCCCTATTTCAAAGGTCCCGGGGGGCTTCCGGGCCTGACGGTGCAGATCTCCGCCCGGGAGCAGCTGACAAAACGGCTTCTGGACAGCGAGACCGCCATGCTCTATGTGCCTGTGCATATCCTGGCCGAGGACGCCCGGCTCTGCCAGATTCTGGCAAACCGGGGCCGCTGTGCCGCGGTTCTGCCCCGGGTGGTCCACGATGACGAGCTGCCCCGGCTCATCAGCCGCCTGCACACCGTCCGCAGTCTGGGCATCCGGGACGCGCTGGTGGGTAACATCGGCCTGATGATTCCCGCCAAGGAAGCCGGCTTCCGGCTCCGGGGGGATTTTGGCCTGAACATTTTCAACTCCGCCTCGGCCAATGTGTGCCGGGATCTGAAGCTGGCCTCCGCCACCGTCAGCTTTGAAATGACCCTCCCCCAGATCCGGGATCTGAGCAAGGCCGTGAATATGGAGATGATCGTCTACGGCCGCCTGCCGCTGATGATCACGGAGCACTGCCTGATTAAGAACAAAACCGGTGAATGCGGCTGCCAGAGCGGCGTGCCCGTAAAGCTTACCGACAAAACCGGTGCGGATTTCCCCGTTATGAAGGAAGCCGACACCTGCCGCAGCGTCCTTCTCAACGGCAAGAAGCTCTACTGGCTGGACCGGCAAAACGACCTTGCCAAGCTGGGCCTGTGGGCCGTCCGGATGAACTTCACCACGGAAAATGCCCGGGAAGTGGACCGGATTCTGGAGGAATATCTGGTTCCCACCTCCTTTGACCCCGGTGCCTGCACCAGAGGGCTGTATCTGCGGGGCGTGGAGTAAAGAATTGACAATTGACAATTAGAAAGGATTCACTATGCAACTCATTCTCGCGTCCGCTTCCCCACGGCGAAAGGAACTATTGGGCCTTTACGGCATTCCCTTCACCGTTAGGGCGGCGGATATTGATGAAACCATGGACCCGGACAAGCCTCCCTTTGACGAGGTTGCCCGGCTGAGCCGGGAGAAGGCCCTGGCCGTTCCCCGGGAGCCGGAGGACGTGGTGGTGGCCGCCGACACCATTGTGGTCTGCGACGGCATTGTTTTGGGAAAGCCCAGAGACGAAGCCCAGGCCATAGAGATGCTGAGCCTTCTCTCCGGCCGGGCCCATCAGGTGATGACGGGCTGCACCGTACTCCGGGGCCAAAAAGACGAAACCTTTACGGAAGTGACGGACATTCACTTCCGTCCCCTGTCCCCCGGTGAAATCCGGCGCTATGTGGCCACCGGCGAACCCATGGACAAGGCGGGCGCCTATGGCATTCAGGGCGGCGCCGCCCTGTTCTGTCAGCGCATGGAGGGTGACTATTATTATGTTATGGGATTGCCCGTCTGCGCCCTTGGACAGGTCCTGAAGCAAATTGCCCCGGAATGGATGGAGGAACAACAGGCATGAAGCAGCTCTTTAGTACCAAACTGAGAATTATTCTGGTGCTGGTTGTACTGGTTACGGCAGCCCTTTCCGTTGTGGCCGGTCTGACCAACCAGTCGGTGCCGGATCTGGTAATCCAGGGCCTGCTGACGCCTTTCCGGTCCGCCGCCACCGCCCTGACCAACA
>JAXEMQ010000255.1:0-3351 GCA_034099845.1 Faecousia sp. | reverse complement strand
CAAACTCTATGGCAGCACCGCATAATGGGGCATTGTGCGGTGCTGCCCTGTCATTTATCTGTTCAAATACTGTTCCAGCTCTTTGCGGTTGCTGACCCCCACCTTCTGATAAATGCCTGACAGGTGGAATTTCACGGTATTGACGGAGATGTGCAGATACTCCGCAATCTCCTGATTGCTTTTCCCCCTGGCGGCCATCATGGCGATGGAAAACTCGTAGGGGGACAGGCGGTCCGTCACCTTGTTGACGGAATCCGGGTTGTGAATCTTCATCCACCCCCGGGAGAAGGCCATGACCTTTTCCGAAATCCGGTTGTATTCCTCGGGCTGAGCGACCCGGGTATACTTTTCAATCTGCCCCTGCAGCAATCCATGATGCTCCACAAAGGGCTGAATGTAATTCTCCGGCTCCGCAAGCTGCCAGGCCCGGCGGAAAAACTGCGCCGCCACCCCAGCGTCATGCAGGTTGGTCGCCACCATGGAGCCCACCAGATTCAGGTACACGCACACCGAAGGAAACCGCCCTGCCGCCATCATCAGCGCCGATCTGGCCACACCCAGCGCCTCCTCATACCGCTTTTGCAGATACAGCCTATGAGCTGCGGCGTACAACAGATACAGCCTGGTGCCCTCCGGCAGGAGGGCGGCGTGTGCTTCCTCTACAGGTTCAATTTCCCCGTCCGTGTGGAAAAACACCGCCAGCAAAAACCGCAGCGCGTCGTAAACCGCGGCCATCTTTTCATCCTCCGGCTGCCGGGCGGACCGCTTCAGCGCCGCGAAATCCTCCCGGACCAGCTCCGCGTTTCCCAGGCCCACATTGGCCATGCCGTGCAGCAGCAGCGCCGTGGCCCGGATCTCCGGGCAGGGGCTGTTGAGGAAGCGCTGGCTCTCCCGCGCCGCGTCCTCGTACTTCGCCTGAAAATAATGATGGGCTGCCAAAGCAACCGTCCGTTCTTCCTCATCCGAAAGGGACCCGATCATGGTTTCCGCCCGGATGCCTGTGAACGGCTGCCATAGGGGCATAAACAGCTTTTCTTTTCGATCCATTTCCGCTTCCTCCCCTCCGTCTGACCGCGCCCTGTTTCTTTATCGTCAGTTTATCATGTTCCGGCGAAAGTGTCAAGGAACCCGTCTTCGCCCCTATGCAGACCCGTCTCCACCCCTATGCAGCATATCGCGCCGCACGGGGGCTTTGCCTCTGCACCGGCAGCGGGAGCCCTTTCCCGGCAGGAATGCCGCGGCTGTTCGGTACTTGTTGACTCTTCAACAAGTTTGGGATATACCGTATCCTGTTGACAAATCAACAACCGCGTAGGGCGGTGCGATAAGGAGTCTTTTTATGTTTTTTCCAAAAGCAGTATTTTGCCGTGTATTTCAGGCGGCCTTCCGTATGGCCCTGCCGGTGCTTCCCTACCAGCAGCCCCCTCTGCGAAAAGCTCCTGCATCTCTTCCTGAAATAATCCAAAATAACCTCTGCCTCGTTCCGGGAACGGGGCAGAGGGTTTTTGTTTGCGGTATGGGTATTATTTCTCCAGCAGCTCCCGCGCCGCGGAGAAGAGGGCATTCACGCTTACCCTGGCGCCGGGATCCATAATCGAGTAGGAAACACCGTCCTTTTCCCAGCTGAGGAAGGCCACATCCTCCTCTTCCTTCGCCTCACTGCCGTAGCTGATATAATTGCCCGGCTGCTGCTCCCACCGGGCGTCCTCGTCCGTGAGCTTGTAGTCCGCCGGCATGAACCTGTAGTGGTCCAGCCGGTAGCTCAGGACAATGCCGTTTACGGTTTCCGTCCGGTCCGGCGCCCGGTCGCTCTGGAACACGCCCTTTTGGTTGGCGTAGGCGCCGAATACCAGGCGGGTGCCGGAGCTGTCCGTATAATAGACATTCAGCTCCTGGAAGGTCAGCGCCTTTTTCCGGCTTTCGTCCCGGCCGATGACCTCCTGAACCTCCGCGTCCCGGAAGGCAAAGCCGCCGCCCAGAGTCTCCGGCACCTCCAGGCAGAGCCCTGCCTGGGCAACCGCCCGGTTCACATCGGCAAAGTTTTCATAGTGTGTGCATCTGCCGGTCTCCAGAGAAGAGAGCTTCAGCAGATCCGCGGCGTAGGCCGTTACGCAGAGCAGGGCGATCAACGCCGCGGCAGCAAACATTCGAAGGGTTTTTTTCCGGTTTTTCATGGGTTTACACTCCTTTTCCGGAGCTTCCATTTCCAGAAGATACGCATCGTCCACATGGTTCAGGGCATTTGACAAATCGGTTGCTTTCATACAGGGATTCCTTCCTTTTCCAGATGATGTTTCAGTTTTCCCCGGAGCTTTTCCAGCCGGTATTTGATCTGCCGGGGAGAGCAGCCATATTCCTCCGCCAGCTGCTGCGCGGTCCTGGCGTAGTAGTATCGGGACAGGAACAGCTTCCGCTCCTCCCGGCAAAGGCCCGCCAGAAAGGCATTGAGGCTCCGGCCCAGCATCCTGGCCTCCAGGGCTTCTTCCGGGTTCTTCCGGTTGTCCGGGATGCAGTCTTCCAGCTCCGACAGCAGCATCTCCGCCTTACCGCACCGCTTTTCGGCGGACAGATATTCGATTCTTTTGAAGCATAGATTCCGGGTGATCCGGCTCAGGTAGTATTTGAAAATCCGGGGCTTTTCCGGCGGGATGGACTCCCAGGCCGCCAAATACACGTCATTGAGCACCTCTTCGGCATCCTCCTCGCTGGGCAGGATGTTCCTGGCAATGGTCTTCAGATACCTGCCGTACCGGATGGCCGTCTGAGATATGGCCGTTTCCGACCGGGCGAGAAACAAATCGATGATTTGCGCATCTTCCAATGGGTTCACTCCTTTGTCTGTAAGAAGCTCCGAATCCGTGGGCCCAAGCCTGCCAGCAGGGGCGTTTTCTCCGGCCGCGGACCGGGGACTCGGCGCTTCGTAAGGACCTTACACCTATACAGTACGAAAACGCGGCCGGGCGGACAAAAAGCAAAAGCCAGGACCGCTTCCGCGATCCCGGCAGGGTTGGTTTCTTTCCCCATTGTATCAGCAATTTCCCCCCTGTCAACGCGGACCTCAAAAAGAAACACATATGGGTCAAGCCCGGAAACATACGCACCTTGACAACGATTTTAGGGCGGGTTATAATGCCTTTTAGATAGAAAACACCTGTTATTTGGAGGAAACGCCATGATTTTCTATCCATACAAGCAAAGGGGGGTGTTGCTTTGAAATACGAAAAAGAAATCCGTTTGAAGGACGGAAGAACCTGCCTGCTGCGCTCCGGCACCGCCGCCGACGGACAGGCCGTGCTGGAAAACTTCAATCAGGCTCACGGGGAAACGGATTTTCTGCTCTCCTACCCGGAT
>JAXEMQ010000253.1:0-11573 GCA_034099845.1 Faecousia sp. | reverse complement strand
GAATACTGCGACCGTGTAGCTCTTGTTGACGATGCCAGCGAACTGGAGCCCGCGTTTTTCGCCGGTATCTCTGATGTTGGAATCACGGCTGGTGCGTCCACACCGGCGTGGATTATAAAGGAGGTCAACAAGACTATGAGCGAAATTACCAATGTTGAGGCTGTACAGGAGGAGAACTTTGCTGAACTTCTCGAGCAGTCCATCAAGACTTTAAATACAGGAGATAAGGTTATCGGCACCGTTACCGGGATCGGCAATACCGAGGTCCAGGTTGATCTGGGCACCAAGCATGCCGGTTACATTCCTTATGATGAAGTCAGCACCGATCCTTCCGTAAAGCCCGAGGACATTCTGAAGGTCGGCGATCAGATCGAAGTCTTTGTGGTTCGCGTGAACGACCAGGAAGGCACCGTGCAGCTGTCCAAGAAGAAGCTGGACGGCATGAAGGTTTGGGACGAGATGGCGGAGTTCGTGGAGAACAAGACCACCATCGATGCCGTCATCACCGAAGAGAACAAGGGCGGCCTGGTGGCCAATGTGAAGGGCGTGCGGGTGTTCATCCCCGCTTCCCAGTCCGGCATTGCCAAGGGCGGCGATATGGCCGGCATGGTGGGCAAGCCCGTGCAGCTGAAGATTACCGAGGTCAACCGTGCCCGCCGCCGTGCCATCGGCTCCATCCGTGCCGTGAACGCGGAGAACCGCAAGGCTGCTCAGGAGAAGATCTGGAGCGAGATCGAGGTTGGCAAGAAGTACCACGGCGTTGTGAAGTCCCTCACTTCCTACGGCGCGTTTGTTGACATCGGCGGCGTGGACGGCATGGTTCACGTTTCCGAGCTGAGCTGGAACCGCATCAAGACCCCCGCTGACGTGGTCAAGGTGGGCGACGAGATCGATGTTTACGTTATCTCCTTCGACCCCGAGAAGCACAAGATTTCTCTGGGCTACAAGACCGCTGAGATGAATCCCTGGAACCAGTTCATGACCAACTACAGCATTGGTGATGTGGTGGATGCCAAGGTGGTCAAGCTGATGACCTTCGGCGCCTTTGCCGAGATTCTGCCCGGCGTGGACGGCTTGATTCACATTTCCCAGATCGCTGACCGCCGCATCGGCAAGCCCGAGGATGTGCTGTCCGAGGGTCAGGACGTGAAGGTGAAGATCACCGACGTGGATTCCGAGAACAAGCGCATCTCCCTGTCCATCCGCGCTCTGCTGGAGGACAGCGAAGAGACCGACGCCGAGTAATCCGTTTTCCCAATAATCATACCGGGGTAGTCTTTCTGCCCCGGTATTCTTTATAAAAGCCTTGGCAAGGCACAAATGGGGAGGTATGATCATTGACAATTGACAACTGTCAATTGTCAACAGTCAATTCGATAACACCCTGCGATCCGATTTCTTTTTGAAAGGACGATATTTCAATGGTCAAGCACATCATTTTCTTCACCTTGAAGGCGGATGCGGACAAGGCTGCCGTCATTGCTGCCGCCGAAAACGCCCTGATGCCCCTGGTGGGCAGAATCCCCGGCCTTATGAAGATGGAGGTCAGAAAGACCTTCTGCGGCCCGGATTTTGTGTTGTATTCCGAGTTTGAATCCCGGGAGGCCCTGGAGCTTTATGCCGATCACCCCCTGCACGTGGAAGCCAAAGGTCGGTTTTTCCCCTGGGTGGAGGGCCGCGTTGCCGCGGACTATATTGTATAAGGAGAGAAAGATATGAAAGCAATCGTAACCGTAGTGGGCAAGGACCGGGTGGGCATCATTGCCGCTGTCTGCGCCAAGCTGGCAGAGTTCAATGTCAACGTGCTGGACATTAGCCAGACCGTCATGCAGGGCTACTTCACCATGATGATGGCCGTGGAGGTCTCCCAGTGCAATGTGCCTGTGGCTGAGCTGGCAAAATCCATGGAAGCCGTCGGCGGGGACATGGGCCTGTCCATCCGGGTCCAGCGGGAAGATATTTTCCAGTCCATGCACCGGATTTGAGGGAACGCCATGCTGGATCAAAAGGATATTCTGTCCACTCTGGACATGATCGACAATCAGCACCTGGATATTCGCACCATCACCATGGGCATCAGCCTCCTGGACTGCGCGGACAGCGATCTGACCGCCTGCTGTGAGAAAATCTACAACAAAATCACCCGCTGCGCCAAGGATCTGGTGAAGGTAGGGGAGGAGATTGAGGCCGAATTCGGCATTCCCATTGTGAACAAGCGGATTTCTGTCACCCCCATTTCCCTGGTAGCCGCTGCCTGCCGGGCGGACTCCTATGTGGAGATTGCCAAAACCCTGGATGCCGCGGCAAAGAAATGCGGCGTCAATTTCATCGGCGGCTTTTCCGCTCTGGTGCAGAAGGGCGCTACGGAAAGCGACTGGAAGCTGATCCGTTCCATTCCCGAGGCCATGGCCTCCACGGACATGGTCTGCGCCAGCGTCAATGTAGGCTCTACCAAGGCCGGCATCAACATGGACGCCGTGGCGGAAATGGGCCGGGTGGTGAAGAAAACCGCCGAGCTGACCAAAGAGAACGACTGCCTGGGCTGTGCCAAGCTGGTGGTGTTTGCCAACGCGGTGGAGGATAACCCCTTTATGGCCGGTGCCTTCCACGGCGTAGGCGAGCCGGAGTGCGTCATCAATGTGGGCGTTTCCGGTCCCGGCGTGGTGTACCATGCCCTCCAGGGTGTGAAGGGCCAGCCCTTTGACGTGGTGGCGGAGACCGTGAAAAAGACCGCCTTTCGGGTCACCCGTATGGGCCAGCTGGTGGGCGTGGAGGCTTCCCGCCGGTTGGGTGTGCCCTTCGGGATTGTGGACCTGAGCCTGGCCCCCACCCCGGCCATCGGTGATTCCGTCGCCCGGATTCTGGAGGAAATGGGGCTGGAGTCCTGCGGTACCCACGGCACCACTGCCGCTCTGGCCCTGCTGAACGACGCGGTCAAGAAAGGCGGCGTCATGGCCTCCAACCATGTGGGCGGCCTCAGCGGCGCGTTCATCCCCGTTTCCGAGGATGAGGGCATGATTGCCGCGGCGGAAAAGGGCACCCTGGTCATCGATAAGCTGGAAGCCATGACCTGTGTCTGCTCCGTGGGCCTGGATATGATCGCCGTGCCCGGGGATACCAGCGCGGCTACCATTTCCGCCATCATCGCCGATGAGGCGGCCATCGGTATGGTCAATACCAAGACCACCGCCGTCCGAATCATCCCAGCCCTGGGTAAGACCGTGGGCGACCGGGTGGAGATGGGCGGTCTGCTTGGCTCCGCTCCCGTGATGCCGGTGCACAGCCAGAGCAGCGAAGCCTTTATCGCCCGGGGCGGCCGAATCCCCGCGCCCCTGCAGAGTCTGAAGAACTAAAATGATCCCCCATGCTTTGGGCATGGGGGACATTTTTTACAGCGCGTGGCCCAGAAGATACCAGATCACCAAAAAGCCCGGAAGCAGGGGCAGGTAGGCTGGCAGGGCAGCGGGACTGATATGGACGATCAGGTAGCTGAACCGGTCCATTACATAGAACACACCGCACAGGATCGCCGTGGACAGTACGGATTTGGTCAGCTGCTTGCCGATGTGGCTGGAGAAAAAGAAGGTGTAGAGGGCGCCCAGCACCGGGTTTACCACCGTCAGAAAAATGCCCAGAATCAGTTTGAATACACCCAGCAGCAGACAGCTCAGCAGAATCACCAGCAGCACCGCCGGGGCGTGGTAGACGATCAGTGTGGGCAGGTATTTGTTGATGGCCCAATTGGCTGCCACATGAAGCCCCATGGCGAGAATCACGCTGAGAAACCGGGAGAGGAACCAGGTGAAGGGATTCTCTCCCTCGGGAAGCAAAGCGTCCATGCAGTTGACCACAAAGGACAGAATCACCAGTGCCAGAATCTGAGAGCAGAGGGTTTCGAAGCTGGTGCCGCGGAAGGGCAGCACAAAGAGATAGTCGTTTACAAAGGTCACAAAGGGCAGGGGGGAGAGCAGGTTCTCCAGCCCCTTTGGCTGGAAGGCGTAAATGATCACCGTCAGCACATACACGGTCAGGATTCCCGCTGAGGAGGACATGGCGTGGTTCAGATCGGAACGGTTGCCGAAGAGCAGCCGGACCAGCAGACCTGCACCCAGCAGGGTGGCGGCAAAAACAAGGATGAATTTGAAGGAGGAGCCAATGTCGATGGAGGACACGGCGGCGGAGGCAGCGGCGCCGAGCAGGGATTTGAGGTTCGGCGGGATCCGATCCGCCGCCGCTTCGAGAAGGGCGGCAGCCTCCTGGGTAATGGTTGCAATATCCATAGGAAAGTCCTTTCAGTGGGGAAGGGGGAATGGGAGGAATTGATAATTGACAATGAACAATTGACAATTATGGTATCCCTTCGGGATGATTGAAATTTATTGGTCAGGAAGTCTGGTAATGACACGGAAAACTTCCGGCTTCACAATCGTTTTTGATTCATCCCCGGAGGGGATTCCTCAACTGTCCATTATCAATTGTCAATTGTCAATTATTCTGTTTTTGCATTATAAACAGGGAATCAGGGAATCAATCAAAAAACCTCCGCCGTTTCCGGCGGAGGTGAAGAAACCCGTTAAGGGATCAATTACTTGATCTCGGCGGTGGCGCCGGCTTCCTTCAGCTCGGCAACCAGCTTCTCGGCATCTTCCTTGGAGATAGCTTCCTTCAGGGTCTTGGGGCAGTTATCAACCAGATCCTTGGCGTCCTTCAGGCCCAGGCCGGTAGCGGCACGGACAACCTTGATAACGCCCAGCTTGGAAGCGCCAGCTTCCTTCAGGATGACGTCGAACTCGGTCTTCTCCTCGACCTCAACAGCGGCGGCAGCGGGAGCGGCAACAGCGGCGGCAGCGGCGGAAACACCGAAAACTTCCTCCAGGGTGTGAACCAGCTCGGACAGCTCCAGAACGGTCAGGCCCTTAACTTCCTCAACGAGAGCAGTGATCTTTTCACTAGCCATTGTAATAATCCTCCTAAAATGTAGATTTGATTGTGTTGGTTAACTTACGAACTTAAGCTTCTGCGGTGGCAGGAGCGCCGCCTTCCTTCTGCTCCCGGATCTGATCCAGAACAAAAGCCAGGCTGGAGATAGGAGCCAGGAAGGTACCCAGAACGGATGCAACCAGAGCATTCTTGCTGGGCAGCTCACCGAAGCCATTGAGCTGGTCGGCGGTCAGGACGGAGCCTTCCACCACACCGCCCTTGATGGACAGGGAGTTCTTGTTCTTCTTGGCAAACTCGCATACGATACGAGCAGGGGCGATGGGGTCGCCGGTGGTGGAAGCCATGGCGGTGGTGCCGTTCAGAACCTCTGCAAAATCGTAGCCAGCATCTTTGGCAGCGAAATTGGTCAGGGTATTCTTCACAACGGAGTACTCAACACCAGCTTCACGGAACTGCTTACGCAGCTCGGTATCCTGAGCGACGTTGATGCCCTTGTAGTCAACGAAAACAACGGAAGTAGCTTCCTTTATCTTGGCGGACAGGGCTTCCACAACGGCCTTCTTGCTCTCAAGAACCTTTGCGTTAGGCATAATTTTCACCTCCGAAAAAAATAAAAATGTCTTCCTGCCAGAAGACAGAAAGACACGCGGATTTTGATTCAGCGCACCTCGGCAGGATTTACGTTTGCACCTGCTGTCTTTGGCAACTCAGACAGTATAGCATAGAATTTTTTGCTTGTCAATGACTTTTTTGGATTTTTTCTGGATTTTTCCCTGCGGTACAAGGAAAAAGGGGGAGATTACGAACGAAGCATATCCCCGCGCCGCAGCGCCTTGCCTCTCCCTATGGGAGAGGTGCCCCAGTTCGCAAACTGGGGCCGAGAGGGGTGTACCACGCCGGAATTTCCCTCTCAGTCACGGCAGATGCCGTGCCAGCTCTCCCAGAGGGAGAGCCAAGTACAGCCTTCCGAATTCGCCTGACGTTCCCGAAAAAGGAAACACACCACTGCCGGGCGGTCGGGGACGCCCGCCCCTACGGAAATCGGTAAGCTTTTTGCGGCAAACGTTCCTTTGCGCATTTTTCAAATAGATATGAAAACCATCCCGAAGGGATACCACAATTGTCAATGATCAATTGTCAATTGTCAATTCAAGAATGCTCCCGTTTTGCATTTCTATTTCCTTAATAAAATAAAAACGCTGCCGGTTGCGGCAGCGTATTTATCAGCCAGGGGATCAGATGGCCCGCTCGAAAGGGACCGAAAAAACCATTATCAAACGGCTCTTTCAACCTTGTTGGAACGGAGGCATCTGGTACAAGCGTACACATGGCAGGGAGTTCCATTGACAACAGCCTTGACCCGCTTGACGTTGGGCTTCCAGGCACGGTTGGAACGTCTGTGGGAGTGGGAAACCTTAATACCAAAGGTTACGCCCTTGCCACAAAAATCACACTTCGCCATTCATTGCACCTCCCATCCGGATAATTACTTCTTTTGCGCATGAATCCAAGCGCCTGAATATAATACCAGATAATCTGAAAAAAAGCAAGTCCTTTTTTGGGTTTTTTCCGGGAATCCGAAAATATTTTTCACAGTCCGCCGGGGGGAGAAAAAGCCCTTGCTATTCTTCCCGGGGCTTTGTATAATAACATGGTATGCGCGGCATACAGGAAGGAGCGAGTGAAACGTGAGCGAATACAACGTGACGCTTCCCACAATCGCGAAAGAGTTTTCCCTGGAGGTTGTTTATGCCTCTACCGACTATACATCCATTCGTCTGACCGTTGAGGATGTGGCCCGTCCGGGCCTGAGCCTTGCCGGCTACTTTGACCATTTTGAGCCCCGCCGGCTGCAGGTCCTGGGCAACATGGAGCTCAGCTACCTGAACAAGAAAACACCCCAGGAGCGGCTGGTGACCTTTGACCGGCTGTTTTCCTACAAAATCCCCGCGCTGATCATCTGCCGGAATCTGCCTGTGGATGAGGAATGTATGCAGATGGCCCAAAAGCACAATATTTCTCTGCTTCGCACGGGGGAGGCCACCTCTACCTTCTGCTCGGCCCTCATTTCCTATCTCCGGGCGGAGCTGGCGCCTGTGGTTACCCGTCACGGCGTTCTGATGGAGGTCTACGGCGAAGGCGTTCTGCTCACCGGGGAAAGCGGCATCGGCAAAAGCGAGGCCGCTCTGGAGCTGCTGAAGCGGGGTCACCGGCTGATTGCCGATGACGCGGTGGAGATCCGCAAGGTCAGCAGCAATTCTCTGGTGGGCTCCGCGCCGGAGCTGATCCGCAATTATATTGAACTCCGGGGCATTGGCATTGTGAATGTGGCCAAGCTCTTCGGTATGGGTTCCGTCCGGTCCAAAAAATCCATCGATCTGGTGGTGAACATCGTGCCCTGGAACAACCAGGATGCCTACGACCGCCTGGGCCTGGAGGAGCAGTATGTGGAAATTCTGGGGGTAAAGATCCCCATGAATACCATCCCCATTACCCCGGGCCGGAATCTGGCTGTGATATTGGAGGTGGCCGCCATCAACGTGCGTCAGCGCAAGCTGGGCTACAACGCCGCCCAGGAGTTTACGGATCAGATCAACCGCCATTTCGCGGAAATGGAAGGAAGCAATCCATGAAAGAACTGACCATCGGGGCCAACGATGCCGGGCAGAGGCTGGATCGGTTTCTGGCCAAGGCAGTGCCCCTGCTTCCGGCCTCCCTGGCCCAGAAGTATATCCGGCTGAAGCGCATCAAGCGCAACGGCGCCCGGGCCCAGCGGGGTACCCGGCTGGAAGCGGGGGATACCCTGCAGCTCTACATCAACGACGAATTCTTCGATCCCCCCCGGGAGGACAATGCCTACCTGACGGTGGCTGCCCCCAAGCTGAATATCGTCTACGAGGATGAACACATTCTTCTGGTGGACAAGCGCCCGGGGCTGGCGGTTCACCCCCACGACGGTGCGGAGTACGGCCGAACCCTCATCGATCAGATCCAGGCCTACCTGTACCAGAAGAGGGAATGGCGGCCCCGGGAGGAGCATTCCTTCACCCCTGCCCTGTGCAACCGCATTGACCGGAACACCGGCGGCATTGTCATCGCCGCCAAGACGGCGGAGGCCCTGCGGGTGATGAACCAGAAGATCAAGGACCGGGAGATGGACAAGCGGTATCTGGCGGTGGTGGAGGGCACCCCCAAACCCAGAGAGGGGAGCCTCAAGGGCTACCTTTTTAAGGACGCGGTGAAAAACCGGGTGTTTGTCACCGATTCCCCCCAGCCCGGGTCAAAGACCTGCCAGACCAATTATCGGGTGCTGGCCAGCCGCAACGGACTATCTCTGGTGGAGTGCGAGCTGATCACTGGCAGAACCCACCAGATCCGGGCCCAGTTTGCCCACGGGGGCCATCCTCTGCTGGGGGACGGCAAATACGGCAAGCTGGACAAGCGGTATGACCGGACCTATCAGGCCCTCTATTCCTACAAGCTCACCTTCCGCTTTACAACCGATGCCGGAAGCCTTGCTTACCTGAACGGCAGGAGCTTTCAGGTGGAAAAGGTGGACTTTGTGGAAACCTATTTTCCGGATTACCGGCAGGAGGAAATGAAATGACGCTGTTTATTACCAGCAGTCCCTTTGAGAAGGACGCGGACCGGCCCCGCTTTTGGGAGAAAAACGGCTTTGCGGAGCGGCTGCGGCAGGCGCTGCCGGAATTCCCCAGGGTGACCTTCGTGGCTTCTGACCCGGACCGGCATGATCTGTGCTGCCGCTTTGGGGCAGATGCCTTCTGCGCCTTAATGGAATCGGGCATTTTCCCGGAGTGTTACCGGGTTCTGGACGGAGAAACCTGTGAAGACGCGGCGGACACGCTTCTTTCCAGCGATCTGCTGATTTTTTCCGGCGGTCATGTACCCACCCAGGCGGCCTTTTTCCGGGAGCTGGGGCTACAGGATCTGCTGCGGGACTATCCCGGGGTGATTCTGGGTATCAGTGCCGGGTCCATGAACATGGCGGAAATGGTATACGCCCACCCGGAGGAGCCGGGGGAGGCGGCGGATCCGGCCTACAGCCGGTTCTTTCCTGGGCTGGACCTGACGGAAGTGAACATTCTGCCCCATTACGATCAGTGGAAGGACGCTTCCCTGGACGGCCTGCGGCTGATGGAGGACATCGCCCTGCCGGACAGCTTCGGTCACTGCTTCTTTGTGCTCAATGACGGCAGCTACTTCTACCAGGACGAGGAAACCCTGCTGCTCTGCGGGGAGAGCCTGCTGGCAAGAGACGGCATCCTCACCCCACTTACCCAGGATGGGGAAGTGCTGGACATGGCGGAATTTGAATAGGGAAACAAAACCCCCCGGACGATTGATGCGTCCGGGGGTGTTTTTCGCTTTCGCTTACAGGTACTTGGCAGTGGAGACCTTTACACCGGGGCCCATGGTGGAAGCTACGGTGCAGGACCGGATATACTGACCCTTGGCGGCTGCGGGCTTTGCCTTCACAACGGCCTTGATCAGGGTGTCCATGTTCTCGTTCAGCTTTTCAGGGCCGAAGGAGACCTTGCCGATGGGGCAGTGGATGATGTTGGTCTTGTCCAGACGGTACTCAACCTTACCGGCCTTGATTTCCTTAACGGCAGCGGCAACGTTGGGGGTAACGGTACCGGCCTTGGGGGAGGGCATCAGACCCTTGGGGCCCAGGACCTTACCAAGACGGCCAACAATACCCATCATATCGGGAGAAGCCACGACCACGTCGAACTCAAACCAGTTCTCCTTGGTAATCTTCTCAACCAGCTCCATGCCGCCCACATAGTCGGCGCCGGCAGCCTTGGCTTCCTCAACCTTGGCGTCCTTGGCGAAAACCAGAACACGGCGGACCTTACCGGTGCCGTTGGGCAGAACCACGGCGCCGCGGACCTGCTGGTCAGCGTGACGGGAGTCAACACCCAGCTTGATGTGCAGCTCAACGGTCTCATCGAACTTGGCGGAAGCACCCTTTACAACCAGGCCCAGAGCCTCGGCGGGCTCGTACTGAACAGCGCGGTCGATGAGCTTCGCGCTTTCTTTATACTTTTTACCTCTAAACAATGTAATTATCCTCCTTAAAGTGGTGATGCGGAAAAATCCTCCCACATTTCCGGGGAAAGACCCGGATCAGCATTCTATCAGTCGACAACGGTAACGCCCATGGAGCGGCAGGTGCCAGCGACCTGGCTTTCAGCGGCTTCCAGGGTGGTGGCGTTCAGGTCGGGCATCTTGGTCTTGGCGATCTCAGAGATCTGAGCCTTGGTGATGGTGCCAACCTTCTGCTTGTTGGGGACGCCGGAGCCCTTCTCCAGACCAATTGCCTTCATGATCAGCATGGGGGTCGGAGGAGTCTTGGTGATGAAGGTGAAGCTGCGGTCAGCATACACGGTGATGACAACAGGAATCTTGTAGCCTTCCTGGTCCTTGGTCCGTGCATTGAATTCCTTGATGAATGCTGCGATATTCACACCGTGCTGACCCAGAGCAGGACCAACAGGGGGAGAAGCGGTTGCCTTGGCGGCGTTGATCTGAAGTTTGATAATGCCAGTTACTTTCTGTGCCATAATAGCACCTCCTGAATAAAATGTGGTAATGATGCGCCTGACGCATTTCTTTCGGGGGTGAACCCCCTCCCACGTTCCGGCCGGCGAACCGACCCGATGCGCTTATTGGGAAACGACCTCGATCTGGTCGAGCTCAAACTCGACAGAGGTCTCCCGGCCGAACATGGAGACAACCACGTTCACCGAGTTGTTGTCGACATCGATGGATTCCACCGTGCCGGTGAAGGAGCTCAGAGGGCCGTCCATGATCCGGACGGTATCGCCCACCGCGTAATTCACGATAATCTCCTTCTTTTCCACACCCATGGCGTAAACTTCTTCGTCGGTCAGAGGTGTGGGGTCATTGCTGGAAGTGCCGACGAAGCCGGTAACTCCGCGGACATTCCGGATGACATGCCAGGTATCGTCACTGTAAAACATCTTTACAAGCACATAGCCGGGGTAAACCTTCCGGTCATAGGTCTTGCTGACACCGGACTCCGTAATTTCCGTGACGGTTTCCAGGGGAACAGACACGGCCAGGATCTGATCCTGAAGCTTACGGGACTCCACGGTCTTTTCGATGGTTGCCTTTACGGTATTTTCATACCCGGAGTAGGTATGCACTACATACCACTTTGCGGTTTCTGCCATGACTGCTACCCTTAGTGGAAGACACCGATGAGGGCGTCAATGCCGACCTGAGCAACAAAGTCAAACAGCCAGATGAAAACGCCCACGCAGATTACGCAGACAACCACGATGGCTGCATTTTTCAGCACCTGCTGGGGAGTGGGCCAGACCACCTTCTTCAGCTCGCTTTTCAGCTCACGGAAGTACTTGGCGACTTTGCCCCAGGTTCTCTTGAACCAGTTTTCCTTTTTGACTTCTGCCATGATGGGACGTCCTCCTTACTTGGTCTCCGTGTGAGTGGTGTGCTTTCTGCAGAATCTGCAGTACTTCTTCATCTCGAGACGGTCGGGGTCGTTCTTCTTGTTCTTCATGGTGTTGTAGTTTCTCTGCTTGCACTCAGAGCATCTCAAAGTGACTTTCACGCGCATAACG
>JAXEMQ010000228.1:0-5080 GCA_034099845.1 Faecousia sp. | reverse complement strand
ATGGAGGTACGGCGGCCCGTCAGCTTGTTAAACAGCATGGACTTGCCCACATTGGGCCGCCCAACAATGGCAACCAAGGGTTTTGCCATGAGCAACACATCCTTTCTTTTTTGGGAATCATCAAATCAATATATTATGGCATAGAAATAGAAAAAAGGCAAGGCCCGTTTCAGGTGTACCGGTGTATTTGGCGGGGAAGGCTCTGGCGCACGCCTCTATAGATTGGAAGTTGTGGGGCTGGCGGGGTGCGCTTGCCTCTCCCTGTGGGAGAGGTGCCCGCAGGGCGGAGAGGGCCCTCTCAGTCACGGCTAACGCCGTGCCAGCTCCCCCAAAGGGGGAGCCAAGGGAGACAGCCCCCTCGGCAGAGGGGGCCTATGGTGCAGCAAACCCCGTCAACTCCCCATTTCCAGAACCGGCAACCACCTGGCCCACCTTCGGGCGGGGCAGGCGCTTGCTGTGTCTCCCAGGAAACCGAAACGCATGAAAAACGGAAAAAGAGGAAGGCGCATGCCTTCCTCTGAGTTTTCCGCTTTGGCCTTACTCAGCCTCAACAGCCAGGACCTGACGGCCGTTGTAGGTGCCGCAAGCCTTGCAAGCTCTGTGGGGCATTACGGGCTCACCGCACTTGGGGCAAACCGCGACACTGGGAGCAGACAGCTTCCAGTTGGAGCCACGGCGCTTATCGCGGCGGGCCTTGGACACTTTACACTTAGGGACAGCCATGGTGACACCTCCTTGGTCGAACTGCTTTTAACAGCATCAATATGGATTTACTTCTCAAGAAGCTGCTTTAAAGCAGCAAATCGGGGATCGAGCTCCTTCCGGCAATTGCAGGGACCGTCGTTCAGATTCTTGCCGCACCGGGAGCAGAGCCCGGCACAGTCTTCCCTACAAAGCAGCTTGGAATCCAGATTCAGTACGAACACGGTCCGCACAATGTCATCCAGATCGGCGCTGTCTCCCTCCAGAGGAAATACCCGCTCGTCTTCGTTTTCTTCGCTTGCCAGCTCCGTAACCAGGACAATGTCCAGAGGAAATTCGATCTTCCGGTCGAATTCCGAGGCGCACCGGTCGCACACGCCGTGGATGGTGGTTTCCAGGGAACCCTGCATCACCAAAACACCTGCGGTATTGCGCACCGTGCCCTGGGCCACAACCGGTTCGGAAACCGGATGGCTGACACCGTAGCAAAGATCACTCAGATCCACACTGGTTGAAAAGGGAACCGATGCGCCGGGACGGTCAATGATCTTGGATAGCCCCAACAGCATAATTTTCCCCCTCTCAAAGTCGTGCTAAAGTATTATAATGGTTTTTTCTCTGTTTGTCAAACATTATTTTCGGAATATTTCTTACTTTTCTTCCGATTCTTCCGGAATGCAAAGAAAATGGGAAAGCAGGGAAAAGGAGGCCGGTTCTATCTTCTTTCCCCGGGACATACCATGGGATAAACCATGGCAGGAGCCCGCTCCTGCCGGATGAGGAGGCTGGCTATGGAAAGTATTTACGCGGATATTGCCGCCAGAACCGGCGGGAATATCTACATCGGTGTGGTGGGGCCGGTTCGGACCGGGAAATCCACACTGGTCAAACGGATTATGGAGGAATTGGTGATTCCGGCAGTGGGGGATCCCTTCCGGGCGGAGCGGGCAAGGGATGAGCTGCCCCAATGCGGCTCCGGCAAGACCATTATGACCTCGGAACCCAAGTTTGTGCCGGAGGAGGCCGTGGAAATCAGCCCCGACGGGGTTACCCGGCTCCGGGTCCGCATGATCGATTCCGTGGGGTATATGATTCCCGGGGCGGTGGGCGCCGAGGAGGAGGGGAAGCCCCGTATGGTGACCACCCCCTGGTACGACGTGGAGATCCCCATGGCGGAGGCCGCGGAGCTGGGAACCAAAAAGGTCATGTCCGGCCACGCCACCCTGGGCCTGGTGGTGACCACCGACGGAACCATCACGGACATTCCCCGAGAGGACTATGTGGCCGCCGAGGGCCGGGCCATTCAGGATATGAAGGCCACCGGAAAGCCCTTTCTGGTGGTGATCAACAGCCGGCAGCCCGGCGCGGCGGCAGCCCGGGAGCTGAAACAGAGCCTGGACCAAAGCTATGGCATTGACAGCGTGATTCTCGACTGTCAGGCCGTGGATACCGAGGGCATCCGGGAGCTGCTGAAGGCCCTGCTCTACACCTTCCCTATGACCAGGCTCAGCGTTCATCTGCCCCGGTGGATGGACGCCCTGGAAAAGGACCACCCGGTTAAGGCGGAGCTCTACGGGGCCCTTCTGCGGCTTGCCGGACAGATTCAGAATCTTGGCCAGGCCCGGCAGGTGCTGGAAGGGCTGAAGGAACTGCCCCAGGTGCGCTCCTACAGCCTTTCCTCCCTGGATCCCGGCACCGGCCAGGTGGTGTGTACCATGGTATTTCCGGAGACCCTGTTCTATGAGATCCTCAGCAGCCGGGCGGGAATGCCCATCCGCAGCGATGCCCAGCTGCTGGAGCTGCTGACCAGCCTCAGCGCCGTCAAACGGGAGTATGACCGGCTGTCGGATGCCCTGGCGGCGGTAAAGGCCACAGGCTACGGCGTGGTCATGCCCGGGGCGGAGGAGATGAAGCTGGAAAAGCCGGAGATTCTGAAAAAGAACGGAACCTACGGTGTCCGGCTGAAGGCGGGGGCTCCGTCCATCCACATGATGCGGGTGGACATTGATACGGAGATCAGCCCCATGGTGGGTAACGAGAAGCAGTCCCAGGAGCTGATCCGCTTTTTGCAGGGAGAGAACCCGGAAAAGCTGTGGGAAAGCAACATTTTCGGCAAATCGGTGTACGACCTGATACAGGAAGGGCTCACGGCCAAGCTGGTCAGAATGCCGGAGGATGTGCGCATGAAGTTCCGGGGAACCCTGACCCGCATCGTCAACGAGGGGGCCACGGGCCTGGTTTGCCTGATTCTGTAAGGGATTGACTTTGCCTCCGGAAAGAAGTAGAATCAAAAGAAAAGGAGGCTTTTGCTATGGAGAAAACCAAAATTGCCTATCTGTGGAAGGACCGGAAGCGCTTTCTGGGAATGCCCCTGAGCTTCACCCGCTATATGCTGTCGGAAGACCGGCTGTTCCTGTCCAAGGGCTTCCTGAATGTGAAGGATGAGGAGCTGCTGCTGTACCGGGTCCGGGACATTTCCACCGGCAGAACCCTGCTGCAGCGGATACTGGGGGTGGGCACCGTTACGGTGCTGTCCTCGGACAAAACCAACCCCACCCTGGTGCTGAAGAACATCAAGGATCCCATTGCCGTAAAGGAAATTCTCCACAATCGGGTGGAGGAGATGAAGCTGCGCCGCCAGGTCCGGGTCAACGAGCTGACCAACCTGGAAAACGGGGAGCATTGCTGCTGCGACGACCAGGACGAGGACGCATTGGACGGCTGACCAAAGCCGCTTGGTTCGGGCGGCTCCCTCTCATTCACGGCTTGCAGCCGTGCCGGCTCTCCCGGAGGGGGAGCCAAGGTCCGGAGGCCCGGAGCAATAAAAACCGGAAGCACATCACGTCTCTTTTACGGAGCCGGATGTGCTTCCTTGCTTTGTCGTTGGGGGTTAGGGGACGGGAAACCCGTCCCCTGCATTTTGGGTTCGAAGTTTATCAGAAGGGGTGCTCATCGCTCCAGTAGTCCTTCATACCGGATACATAGAGCTCGGTATTGTTGCCGTCATTCAGCTTCAGGATTCTGCTGTAGCGGTCCTGCCAGTATTCCTCCTGAACCAGGTCCTGCTTCACAAAGAAGAGCTTGCCCTTGGCACGGCCAAAGGACAGCTGATCCGCCGTCAGATCCGAGGTGGTTTCCGTGGTATCCCCATTGTAGGTATAGACGCCGCCGACCTGAGCCACAAAGTTGCCGATGCCATAGGCGGTTTCCGTCCGGGCCTCCTGCCGGTTATTGTTGCTCTGACCGGCCCCCCAGGTAAAGGTTTCGGTGTAGGCGGGGATCAGCACCTCAATGGCGGTATCCGGGCTCATAGAATAGAACCGCCAGCCATCATCGATGAGCTTGCTGCCAAGCATGACAATGGTATTCACATTGCCGGTAGGTTCATCCCAGTCGTTGAGCTCCTGGCAGTCCTGAATGTAGAAATCGCAGACCTGGCTCACATCCGTCTGGCTCAGATCCACCACCAGGAGGTGGTCGCTGACCCACTGTTCCATGGCCTCTCTGGGACGCATTCTGTAGGTATCGTCCTCGGAATAGGCAAGATAGAGCCCCTGCTCATCCTCTCCGAAATACAGCGGTCCCACGGAAGTAGTAAGAACCCCCTCCGTGGCCGTCCAGGTGCCCTTGGTGCCGTCCAGCTCCAGGGTGCCGTCGGCGTTCACAATCAAAGCGGATTCCTCCATGGCTTTGCTCAGATCCCAGTAGTTCACATAGGGGGAACACCACTCCCCCGCCAGAAAGGATCCATAATACTTCTGCACCGCGTCCAGCAGTACCTGGGCATTTTCAACCTTTGCCTTTTCCTCTTCCGACAGGGCATTGTAGGCCTGATCCAGAGCCTGGATTACCTCGCCGCTCTGGGCCGTAATGTCTCCCAGCGCCGTGATTTTCTCCTCCACCGCCTTGACCGCTTCGCTTTTTCCGCTGCAGGCGGTCAATGTCAGGCACAAAACCAGTGCCAGAACCAGTACAATCGCTTTTTTCATTGCTTCTCCTCCATTTCTTTCCCGGATGCGGAACGGAATCCGCCGCCCGCCTCCAATGTAGGTTTATTGTAGCGCGGACCGCAGAATCTGTCAATCATTGCCAAAAAAGAAGCAGGGGGCGGCCTCCCGGACGCCCCGCAATTCGGGCATTTCGTAATCTCTTCCTTTCATCTCGTGGAAAAAAAGTGCGCAGCCGAAGCTACGCACCGAAAATTCAAGAGAAATTGGAAGAATACAGCTTTTCTCTTTTCCTCTGTTATGCTATACTAACAGAAACGGACACCCCGGGAGGGGTGTCCCTACGCCCAGAACATCCGTGGTTGCAAGATTTGTGGGAACATTCAAGCGGTTTTGCAACAAGGAATACGGCCAGAACATCTGGCAGGCCC
>JAXEMQ010000020.1:0-3160 GCA_034099845.1 Faecousia sp. | reverse complement strand
TCGGAAAGCAGGCCTTGGCTCTCCCTCTGGGAGAGCTGGCACGGCATCTGCCGTGACTGAGAGGGCCCTCTCCGCCCCCTGCGGGGGCACCTCTCCCATAGGGAGAGGCAAGGCGCACTGCGGCGCAATCCTTAATCAGATAAAGCCCACTTTATTTCTCCTTTTTCACCTTTGTCAAAATCATCGCGAACACCACGGCGAACACGCCGCCGGAGAGCTTGCCCATAATCATGGCCGGCAGCAGCTCCGGCGCGAACCCCGCGGCAAAGCCCAGATGATCTCCGAAGACAAAGGCCGCAGGCACCGCAAAGGCGATGTTTACCACCTTGCCCCGGTCATCCATATCCCTCACCATGCCGAAGGTGGCAATGGAGTTTGCCAGGCTGGCAAGCAGGCCCCCGGCCGCCGTATCATTGATGCCCAGCAGCTTTCCCACCGCCATCAGGGGCTTTTGCAGCAGCCTTGTGAGCACATACACCAGCGGGAAGGCTCCCGCAAGGACAATGGCAATGGTGCCCACGGTCTGAAAGCCATCCCCGATGGGCGCCAGCCCCGGGATCAGGACAAAGCCCGTCAGGGTTTCCACAATGGCAGCGCAAAGGCCCAGGGTCACCACCGCCACCACAATTTTTCCGAAGACGGTAAAGGCCCGGACCATGGCCTTTTCAGCCCGCCACAGCCCCAGGGCAATCAGCAGGGCGATGAGCACAATGGGAATGAGATTCCGCAGCACCAGCCCCGCGGGATACCCTGCCGTGAGTCCCCCGAAAAGCACCCCGAAGGGAATGGCAACCATCCCGCAGAGAATGCCCTTTGCCATGGCGGGCCGGTCCTCCTCCCGGAGAATCCCCATGGCCACCGGAATGGTAAAGACGATGGTGGCCCCCAGCATGGAGCCGGTAATCACGCCTCCCAGCCCTGCCGCCTGGGGAGAAAGGGCCAGCTCCCGGGCAAGCTGCCCGCCGCCCATATCGCAGGCAAGAATGGTCCCCGCAAACATGGCGGGGTCCGCCCCCAGGGCGCCGTATACCGGCACCACCACGGGCTTCAGCACCGACGCCAGCACCGGCGCCAGACAGACGATGCCCACCATGGCCAGGGCAAGAGAGCCCATGGCCAGAATTCCCTCTTCAAACCGCTGCCCCAGACCGAATCTGCCTCCCAGAATCCGATCCAGGCCGCCCAACAGGGCGAAAACAGCCATCAGGGCGATCAGCACTTGGTCAAACGACATCAGGATTCCTTCTTACTGTCCAGAATTGCCACCACCGCCGCGTCCACCGGGGCATCCATACAGTAACGGGATGCCACGGTGCCGGTGGCCAGCAGCACCCGATCCCCGGGGCCCGCCCCCACCTGGTCCGCCGCCACCAGCTCTTCGCTGCCGGAACGCACCACCAGAAAGGTCTGGCCCTGCAAGCACTGGGCCTTTCGGGTGGCCCAAATGGAGCCTACCACATTTCCGATTTTCAATCCGATCCCTCCAATATTTCCTTCGCCAGCGGCGTGAGCACGGAAGAAGCCGTGGGGTGTCTTCCCTGGGCCTTCATGGTCCGGGCCTCCTCAGCGGTAATCAGCCGTTTTCTGCCCCCATCCGTAAAGAGAACGCCCCAGTTTTTCAGTTCCCGCCGGGCTGCCGTCAGGCTTCCGGACAGTGCCCGGTTCTGATCGCTCTGGGGCAGCCCCGGGGTGTAGAGATACACGCTTTTCCCCTGAGACAGCGCCTGCAGCACCCGTTCCTCCCGGAACCGCAGCAGCTCCCCCAGGGTCAGGGAGCCGATGACCACCACGTCATAAGGGGGCTCCCGGACATAGGTAAAGCCCAATGGGACCCCGGGCTCTTTTCCAATCAGAAGTGCGGTCATGTCAGGATCCTCCCCAGGTCGCCCTTACGGAAGCCGCAGGCGTTGGCTTCGTCATAGTCCAGGTGGGCATAGGGAGAAAATTGGTCACTGACCCGCACCACCACATCCTCAAAGACCAGGGGCCTGTCCGTAAAGGTACGCAGCTTTACCCGCTGTCCGTCCTGTACGCCAAACCGCGCCGCCGCTTCGGGTGTCAGGTGGATGTGCCGTTTCGCAACGATCACGCCCTCCCCCAGCTCCACCGTACCCATGGGGCCGGAAAGCACCGCGCCGGGGCTTCCGGACACATTGCCGGAAAGCCGGACCGGCGCCGGGATGCCCAGGCTGCGGCCGTCGGTCAGGGAAATTTCCACCTGGGCCTCCTTCCGCTCCGGCCCCAGCACCGCCACATCCCGGAATTCTCCCTTGGGCCCCCGGAGGGTAACCCGTTCCCGGGCAAGAAACTGCCCCGGCTGGCTCAAGGGTCTTTCCGGTGTCAGACAGTGGCCGAACAGAGCCTGGGCCTGCTCCCGGGTCACATGGACGTGGCGGCCGGAAGCCTCCAGCTCCACAAACAGCCGATGCAGAATCGCATCCGAAAGTGCCGCAGAATCCATTCGATTTCCTCCTTTACCCCAGCCGTTCCAGAATCTTCTGGGTCAGCAGTTCTACCAGTTCACTGTCCGGAGCCTGGGGGATGCGGGGCTCTTCCTTCCGCCCCCAGGCCACCCGCCGAATGTTGATCAGGTCCAGCGGGGAAATGTTATTGGAAGAGCTGCTGCCGCCTACAGCTCCGCAGCCCAGGGTCAGCGCCGGGAACAGACCCGTTGCCGCCCCGATGCCCCCCAGCGCCGCCGGGGCATTGACCAGGAACCGGGACACGGGGATTTTCAAGGCAAACCTGCGGATCACCTCTTCGTCTCTGGCGTGAATGGCGAAGGTATGGCCGCTGCCCTCGTGGCGCAGCACCTCCACGGCCTTGGAAAGCACCGCGTCCTCACTGTCCATCACAAAGAAGGCCAGCACCGGACACAGCTTTTCCATGGAATAGGGCCGGGTGGGGCCTGCCTCCTGCTCCCGGGCCATGAGGACCTTGGTGTTTTTGGGCACGCTGAAGCCCGCCTTTTCCGCCAGGTAAATGGCAGTTTTGCCCACCACCTGGGGGTCCAGCCCGCCGCCGGGCTTAAAGAGGAGCTTGGCCAGCGCCCCTGCCTGGTCCTTGGGCATCAGATAAATGCCCTGTTTTTCCGCCTCTGCCAGAACGGCGGTTTCCATGCTTCTTTCCACGATGATGCTCTGTTCGGAAGCGCAGACGG
>JAXEMQ010000226.1:0-9950 GCA_034099845.1 Faecousia sp. | reverse complement strand
ACCCCGGAGGGAAAGGTGATCCAGGCCCGGGGCGAGGTTCACGGAGAGGTCCTGCGGAAAATGGAAGGAGAAGGGGGCTTTGGCTACGATCCTGTTTTCTACTATCCGCCCTTTGGAAAAACCCTGGCCCAGGTGACACCGGAGGAAAAGAACCGGGTGTCCCACCGGGGGCAGGCGCTGAAGATCCTCTACGAAAAATTAAAGGAGGCAGGCTATGCTGAGCAGTAAAGAGCGGGCAGATTTGCGGGCCCAAAGCAATGATCTGGATACAACCCTTATGGTAGGAAAAGGCGGCGTGACGGACAGTGTCATTGCCGAAGCGGAGAACCAGCTCACCGCCCGGGAGCTAGTGAAAGGAAAGGTATTGGAGGGCGCCCTTATGTCCCCCCGGGAGGTCAGCGACGCCATCTGCGCCGCCACAGGCGCCGAGGGGGTGGCCTGTGTGGGCAGCAAGTTCGTCATCTACCGGTTCAGCGAGAAGAAGCAGGCCCAGCGGAACATGACGGGCCGGGCCAAGCGCCGGGAGACTCCCGTCAGCAAATCGGATCCCGTCCGAAAGGGCATCCGTGCCCGCCGCCACGCGGCAAAGCTGGAGCGGGAGCAGAGAAACGCCTTCTTTAAGGAAAAGGCTGTGGAAAAGGCCATCGAGCGTGACCGGGAAAAGCAGCTGAGAAATAAGGAACGGTAAAGTCCACACTTTCCTTTGCATTTCCACAGAAAGGGAGAGAGAAAATGGAAAAAATCGGAATTTTCGGAGGCTCCTTCAATCCGCCCCATCTGGGCCATGTGCAGGCCGCCCGGTATGCGGCGCTGTCTCTGGGCCTGGACAGGCTGATGCTGATTCCATCGGGGAAAACGCCCTGCAAGCCGGTGCCGGAGCTGACCGCCGGTCCGGAGCAGAGACTCAAAATGCTTTCCATTGCCTTCGCGTCCGTTCCCATTGCGGAAGTTTCCTCCATGGAGCTGGACCGGGGCGGCGAGAGCTACACCTGGGAAACGGTGCGGCAGATCCGCCGGGACAATCCGGAGGCGGAGCTCTTTCTGCTGCTGGGAACGGATATGTTCCTGAAGTTCCCCCAGTGGGTGGACGCGGACAGGCTCTGCGGGGAAGTGACCCTGGTAAGCATGAACCGGGGCGAAAAAGGGGAGCGGGAGAACCTGATCCGTGCCGCTGCCCGGATTGAGCGCATGGGCGGCAAAACCGTTCTTCTGGACAATCCCGTGACGTTCATCAGCTCCTCCCAGGTCCGGCGGCTGCTGGCCTTTGAGGGGGCAGACAGCTTTCTGCCGGAGGGGCTGCTCTCCTATATCCGCGGGGAAAAGCTCTATTATGTGGGGGCGGACCTGAAGAATCTGCCTATGGAGCGGCTGGAACAGGTGGTTGTCAGCCTGCTGAAGGCCAACCGGGTGAAGCACGTTCTGGGCTGCCGTGACACGGCGGTGGAGCTGGCAAAGGTTTGGGGGGTTGATCCCGTGGACGCGGGCCGGGCCGGACTGCTCCACGACATTACCAAGGCTCTGGACGGGCAGCTGCAATTGACATTGTGCGGCGCCTATGGTAAACTATTGGATGATTTTTCCAGAAAATACCCCAAAACCCTCCATGCGTTAACGGGAAGTCTGGTTGCCGGGAGAATTTTTGGGGAGAATAAGGCCGTGGTGTCCGCCATTGAGTTTCATACCACCGGCAAAGCGGATATGAGTCTTTTGGAAGCCATCATTTATGTGGCGGACTATATGGAACCCAACCGGGATTTTCCCGGTGTGGAACGGCTCCGGGAGTTGGCCTACACCGATATTCGGGGGGCGCTGAAGCTGGGGCTGGAAATGACGCTGGAGCACCTGAAGGAGCAGGGGGGCGAGGTTTCCCCCGCGTCCCGTCAGGCGCTGGATTACCTGAACCGATAAGAAAGGAAGATAGAATGCTTACACCCAAAGAAATCGCCTACGAAGTGACCAAGGCCCTGGATTCCAAAAAAGGCATGGATATACAGCTTTTGAAAATCGACCGGGTCAGCTCCCTTGCCGACTATTTCCTCATCTGTACCGGTACTTCCAATACCCATGTCAAGACCCTCTGCGACTACGCCGAGTACACCATGGAGCAGCTGGGCGAAAAAATGCTGGGTCGGGAGGGCCACCGGGGCAACTCCTGGGAGCTGCTGGATTTCGGCTGCCTGGTGGTCCATGTGTTTACCGAGGAAGCCCGGCAGTTCTACGCCCTGGAGCGGCTGTGGGCCGATGCGGAAAAGGTGGATCTGAAGGATATTGTTGTAATTGACAATTGACAGTTGACAATTGACAATTGCGTTATCCCTCCGGGATAGAATAAAATAGAGGAAAATCAAGGACTTTGATTTTGGATGGTGTGACAATCGGCCGCTCCTGGCTTCCTTCGGGGGAGTTGGCACGGTCGTTATCGTGGCGGTGAGAGGCGGCTGTCAACTGTCCATTGCCCATTGTCCATTCTTTATAGAGGTGTTCACCATGAATTACGATTTCGCGAGAATAGAAGAAAAGTGGCACAAATACTGGGAAGAGCACGATACCTTCCATACCGATGTCTGGGATTTCTCCAAGCCCAAGTATTATGTGCTGGATATGTTCCCTTACCCCTCCGGCGTGGGTTTGCACGCGGGCCATCCCGAGGGCTACACCGCAACGGACATCATGTCCCGTATGAAGCGGATGCAGGGCTACAATGTGCTCCATCCCATGGGCTACGATTCCTTCGGCCTGCCTGCTGAGCAGTATGCCGTGAACACCGGCCATCATCCCGACGGCTTTACCCAGGAGAACATCAAGACCTTCTCCAAGCAGCTGCGGGAGCTGGGCTTCGACTACGACTGGTCCAAGATGGTTGCCACCTCCGATCCCTCCTTCTATAAGTGGACCCAGTGGATTTTCAAGCAGCTCTACGAGGCGGGCTATGCCAAGCGCATTGAAATGCCTGTCAACTGGTGTGAAGAGCTGGGCACGGTGCTTTCCAACGACGAGGTCATCGACGGCAAGTCCGAGCGGGGCGGCTACCCGGTGGTCAAGAAGAATATGATGCAGTGGGTCATTGACCAGCCCGCCTTTGCCGAAAAGCTGCTGGAGGGCCTCAACGAAATCGACTGGCCCGAGTCCACCAAGGAGATTCAGCGCAACTGGATCGGCAAGTCCACCGGTGTGGAGGTGGACTTCAAGCTGGTGGGTGGGGGAGACTTCTCCATCTACACCACCTGTATTGAAACCATCTACGGCATCACCTTCATGGTGCTGGCTCCCGACGGCAAAATCGTGCAGGAGCTTATGGACCGGATTGAGAACAAGGAAGAGGTTCAGGCCTACATCGACGAAACCGTCAAGAAGAGCGACATGGACCGCACCGAGCTCAACAAGGGCAAGACCGGCTGCCCCCTGAAGGGCGTGTATGCCATCAACCCCGTCAACGGCAAGCAGGTGCCCGTGTTTATCGGCGACTTCGTTCTGGCCAACTACGGCACCGGCGCGGTTATGGCGGTGCCCAGCCACGATCAGCGTGACTTTGAGTACGCCGTGGCCCACAACATCCCCATGATTCAGGTCATCGAGGGCCGGGATGTATCCCAGCGGGCCTTTGAAAAGCAGGATTACCTGGGCAAGGGCTGCCGCCTTGTGAACTCCGAGGAGTTTACCGGCCTGACCGTGGAGGAGGCCAAGGAGGCCATCACACAAAAGCTGGAAAAGCAGGGCGTTGCCAGAAGAAAGGTCAACTACCATTTCCGTGAGTGGATCTTCGCCCGTCAGCGCTATTGGGGCGAGCCGGTTCCCTGTGTCTACACCCAGGACGGCAAAATCTACTTTGTGCCCGATGAGGAGCTGCCCGTGGTGCTGCCGGAGCTGGAGGACTACAAGGGCAAGGACGGCAAGGCCCCCCTGGAGAACGCCACCGAATGGAAGCAGTATCATCAGAACGGCATTCAGGGCACCCGGGAAACCTCTACCATGCCGGGCTCCGCCGGTTCCTCCTGGTACTATATGCGCTATATTGATCCCCAGAACGACAAGGAGTTCTGCAACCAGGAGCTGCTGAAGCACTGGATGCCCGTGGACCTGTATGTAGGCGGCCCGGAGCACGCCGTGGGCCACCTGATGTATTCCCGGATCTGGAACCGGTTCCTGTATGACAAGGGTCTGTCTCCCGTGAAGGAGCCCTTCCGGAAGCTGGTGCACCAGGGCATGATCCTGGGCGAAAACGGCATCAAGATGGGCAAGCGTTATCCCGAGTTCGTGGTGAATCCCAGCGATGTGGTCCGGGAATACGGCGCCGATACCCTGCGCCTGTATGAAATGTTCATGGGCCCCCTGGAGGTTTCCAAGCCCTGGAGCACCCAGGGTGTGGCCGGCGCCAAGAAGTTCATCAACCGTGTGTGGAACTTCTTCTCCGAAAGCGCCAACATCACCGATACCGACGACGGAAAGCTGACCAAAATCTACCACCAGACCGTGAAGAAGGTCACCTCCGATTTTGAGGTTCTGGCCTTCAATACCGCCATTGCCCAGATGATGGTCTTTGTCAACGAGGTTTACAAGAACGGCACCTGCCCCAGGGAGTATGCCGAGGGCTTTATCAAAATGATCTCCTGCATCATCCCCCATGTGGGCGAGGAAATCTGGCAGCTCATGGGTCACGGGGATACCATCGCCTTTGAGAGCTGGCCCGTCTATGATGAGGCCAAGTGCAAGGAGCAGGAGGTCACCATGGCCGTTCAGGTCAACGGTAAGATGCGCGGCACCGTGCTGATGGACGCGGACCTGGACAACGATACCGTGGTTGCCAAGGTGCTGGCCGATGAGAAGATCGCCAAATTCCTGGAAAAAATCGGTGGCTCCCTGGTCAAGACGATTGTTGTTAAGAACAAACTGGTGAACCTGATTGTGAAGTAATCCGGCTTTTTTGAAATTTTTTGAAAAATAAAGAATTATTTCTTGACAATCTGCGCTTCTCACCGTATAATAATCTAGCCGTATGGCCCTGAAAGCATCCTGGAAAGAGCCGGATGCATCGGAGGGAGGGAAAACCATGTCTGAAATTCGCGTAAAGGAAAACGAGTCTCTGGAGAGCGCTCTGCGTCGTTTTAAGCGCAGCTGTGCCAAGGAGGGCGTTATCGCCGAAGTTAAGAAGCGCGAGCATTACGTCAGCCCCAGCCTGAAGCGCAAGCAGAAGTCTGAAGCTGCCCGTAAGAACAAGAGAAAGTACTACTAATATCCCTCTTGACTAGTGCGATGGCCGCCCCGGGAGAAAACTCTTCCGGGGCGGATTTTTATGTCCCTTCGTCCCTCCTTCGGCATATTGAACGAAAAACAGGAATTCGTAGTTGAAAAACTGAGGACAATATGCTAAAATATGGTAAGTAGTGTGCATAAGTATTCTGCCTGATTTTATCATCTGAATATGAATTGCTGGTGCATATCTCCTCTGAATCTGAGAAATGGGGGAATCCTTTATGGCATATATGCGTTTGGGTGACCTGCTGATTGCCGCCGGTGTGATCCGGCAGGACCAGCTGCAGGCTGCACTTTCCATACAAAAGCAGACCCGGGAGCGTCTGGGCGACGTGCTGATTGAAAACGGCATGATTACGGAGCAGCAGCTCATTGAGGCGCTGCAGATGCAGCTGGGCGTGGACTTTGTGGACCTGACCGCCGTGTCCATCCCGCTGGAGCTGGCACGGTTTGTCCCCCGGAGTATCGCGAAAAAATATTCCGTGGTGCCCGTAAAGCTCATCAAGGACGAGCTGTATGTGGCCATGTCCGACCCCCTGAATTTTGTGGCCCAGGAGGAGATCAAGGCCGCTTCCCACAAGCAGGTGGTGCCCATGATCGCCACCCGCCGGGCCACCGAAATGGCCATCAACACCCTCTACGGCAACGAAGGCACCGCCAAGGCCATTGAGGAAATGAAGCGGGAGGCCGGCGACACCACCCAGGACATCATCCCCGCCCAGATGGCCCAGAGTGTGGACAATTCCGCCAACGAGGCCCCCACCATCCGCTTTGTAAACTCCATTATTGAGCGGGCCGTGGAAGAGCGGGCCAGTGATATTCACCTGGAGCCCCAGGAAGGGGAGATGGTGGTGCGTATGCGCATTGACGGCGCGCTGCGCAAGCTGTTTACGGTGCCCGCCAATTTGCAGGCAACGGTGATTTCCCGCCTGAAGATCATGGGCGGCATGAACATTTCCGAACGGAAAATCCCCCAGGACGGCCGTGCCATGATTTCCTCCAAGGGCAAGGACATTGACCTTCGTATCAACTCCATGCCCACCATTTACGGCGAAAAGGTGGTTCTGCGTCTGCTGGATAAATCCGCCGCCCGGATTTCCAGCCAGTCCATCGGCCTGGAAGGCGAGGATCTGCGCAAGTACGAAGCCTTGCTCAAAAACACCTCCGGCGTGATTCTGGTGGTGGGCCCCACCGGTTCCGGTAAATCCACCACCATGTGCGCCATGATTCAGGAGCTGTGCAACGAGGAAACCAATGTGATGACCCTGGAGGACCCTGTGGAATACAACATTCCCGGCGCCAACCAGTGCCAGATCAACGAGAAAACCGGCATGACCTTTGCCGCCGGTCTTCGGGCCATTCTTCGTCAGGACCCGGATGTCATCTCCGTGGGCGAGATTCGCGACGGCGAAACCGCCGTCATCGCCGTCCGGGCCGCTATTACCGGCCATGTGGTGATTTCCACCCTCCATACCAACGATGCCGTGTCCACCATCGACCGTCTGGTAGATGTGGGCGTGGAGCCTTATATGATTTCCAGCGCCCTGCGTGGCGTTATTTCCCAGCGTCTGGTGCGCAAGATCTGCCCCCACTGCAAAACGGCCTATACCCCCTCGGCAGAGGAGCTGGCCCTGCTGGGCATGCCGGAGGATTCCAGGGTCCAGTTCTACAGGGGCACTGGCTGCCAGGAGTGCTTCCACAGCGGCACCCGGGGCCGCCGGGCCGTGTTTGAGATTCTGGTGCTGGATGCCAAGCTGCGCCGCCTGGTAGCCGCCGGAACACCTTCCGACAAGCTCCAGGAGGCCGCGCTGAAGGACGGCTTCGTCACCATGCGGGAGAACTGCCGCCGGCTGGTGCTCCGGGGCGAGATTTCCGCGGCGGAGGCCGCCAGGGCCATCAATTCCACCGCGGGTTAAGGAGAACGTGTATGTCCGTTTTGGATGATTGGATTGCGAGAGCCCAGCAGGAGCGGGTCTCCGATGTGCATATTGTGGCAGGCCTGCCGGTCCGTGGCCGGGTAGACGGCCGCCTTCTGGACCTGACCGAAACCCCCATGAGCTGGGAGGACTGCGAGAATGTAGGCCGTGAGCTGGCAGGCAGCCGTTTTTCGGAGATCGAGCGGATGGGCGAGGTGGACCTGGCGAAGAGCTTTCCCTGCGGGGTCCGTACCAGAATCAACCTGTTCCGCCAGCAGGGCAGCCTGTCTGCCGCTATCCGGCTTCTGGCCGATCGGATTCCGGAGCTGGAAGAGCTGCAGCTGCCTCCGGCGGTGAGCAACTTTGAAAATTACCGTACCGGCATTGTGCTGGTCACCGGCGAAACCGGCTCCGGTAAGTCCACCACCCTGGCTTCCGTGCTGAACCGGATCAACCATACCCGTCAGGCCCATATCATCACCCTGGAGGACCCCATCGAGTATGTGTACACCCCGGACAAATGCGTCATCAACCAGCGGCAGATCGGGGCCGATACCCGCTCCTATGCCGACGGCCTCCGGTCCATCCTCCGTGAGGACCCGGATGTGATCCTCATCGGCGAAATGCGGGACCTCAATACCATCGAAACCGCCCTTACCGCCGCGGAAACCGGTCATCTGGTGTTTGCCACCCTGCATACCAATTCCGCCGCGGATGCCATTGACCGAATTGTAAACGTCTTCCCCGAGGGGCAGCAGAAGCAGATCCGCCTGCAGCTGTCCACCACCCTCCGGGCCGTGCTCTCCCAGCAGCTGCTTCCCAGAAAATCGGGAAAAGGCCGGGTTGCCGCCTGTGAGGTGATGATTGTGAACTCCGCCATCCGGAACCTGATCCGGGAGGGTAAGACCCCTCAGATGGAGAGCTTTATGGCCATGAACGCCCAGAACGGCTCCATCCTGATGGACGCGGCCCTGCAGCGTCTGGTCCGGGACGGCTCCGTGTCCCAGCAAACGGCCCTGAGCTACGCCCGGGACCCGGAAAACTTCGGCAAGCTGCGTTAATATTACTTTGGAAAGTGGGGGAACCCAATGACCACATTCAAGTACAGGGGCCTGTCGACGGACGGTCAGAAGATTTCCGGCGTTGTCAAAGCCTACAATGAATACGAAGCGGTTACCCAATTGCGGGAAACCTGCGCCGTGATCACCCACATTCAGGAGGTCAAGGAAAAGACCGGACTGAACAGGAACCTGGGCGGCACCAGGATTAAGGAGAAAGACCTGTCTATCATGTGCTCCCAGTTCTCCATCATTCTGTCCTCCGGCCTTTCCATCATGCGCTGCGTGGAGTTGGTTGCGGAGCAGGCCCGGACCCCGGAGCTCAGAGCCAGCCTGTTAAAGGTTGCCGAGGATGTGTCCGGCGGTTATTCCCTGGCCCAGGGCTTTGAAAACAATATGCCGGATCTGCCCGTTACCTTTGTCGAGACCATCCGGGCCGGTGAAGCCTCCGGTACCCTGGAGCAGTGCTTCGCCCGGCTGGAAACCTATTACGACAAGCAGGCCAAGCTCCGGGGCAAGGTCATCAGCACCCTGACTTATCCCATGATCGTGATTTTTGTGGCCATTGTGGTGTTCATCATCGTCATGGTCAAGGCTGTGCCCGTGTTTGTCACCACCTTCGCGGATCTGGGCACGGATCTGCCCGCCATTACCAAGGGTATGATCGCCGTATCCAATTTCATGGTGCATCAGTGGCTACTGCTGGTGCTGATCCTCCTGGCGGTGGGCGTGGTCTATTTCCTGGTCCGCAAATCCCCCAAGGGCCGTGTGGCGCTGGATACCTTCAGCCTGAAACGGTCCCCCCTGAAAAAACTGCATTCCATGAACGCCATGAGCCAGTTTGCCGCCACCATGTCCACCATGCTCTCGGCGGGTCTGCCCATTATCCAGTCTCTGGAGGTTACCTCCAACGTGATTACCAACAGCCTGATTTCTTCCTCCATCCGCCGGGTCTGCCGGGGGGTGGAGCAGGGCCGGGGCCTGGCGGACACCATGCGGGACGAGGGAATCTACCCCCAGCTGCTGGTGGAAATGACCAATGTGGGCGAACAGTCCGGCAACCTGGAACAGACCCTGAACGTGGTCAGCGATTACTACAACAACGAGGTTTCCGTGATTACGGACCGGCTGCTTTCCATGATGGAGCCGGTAATCACCATTGGTCTGGCCGTGATGACGGTGGTTCTGCTGCTGGGCGTGTACCTGCCCATGTTCTCCATGTACGGAAACGTAGGGTGATTATCAACCGATGTATCCGCCGGGTTACAACCCGCCCGGTGCTACATATATTATCTTCTATACAATAGAAGGGAGTTTGATATTTTATGAAGAAGATCAAGAATACCAAGGGCTTTACCCTGATGGAAATGCTGATCGTTGTGGCCATCATCGCCATCCTGATCGCCATCGCCATCCCCACCTTCACCGCTCAGCTGGAGAAGGCCCGTGAGGCTGCCGATATTGCCAACATCCGCTCCGCCTACTCCGAGGCGATGGTCAAGTACCTGGATGGTGCAACGAAAGGAGAGGATAAGACTCCTGACACTTCTGCCGAGACACCTCCCATGACCCAGACCAAAGAAAAGTGGGAACATGTAAAATGGCCTGAGTATCTGGGAGCTGAACTGGATACCAAGAAGGGCGACATTGTTACCGTTACTGTCCAAGAAGATGGCACTGTTCAGTGCGCAGTGAAGGGTAAATAATCCTAACTCATAGTTTTGCC
>JAXEMQ010000223.1:0-7099 GCA_034099845.1 Faecousia sp. | reverse complement strand
GCCTATGACGAGCTGGAGGCCGAGGGCTTCGTCACCACCGTGGCGGGCAAGGGCTGCTTCGTGGCGGAAAAAAATCTGGATCTCATCCGGGAGCAGCAGCTGAAAACCCTGGAGGACCACCTGTCCGCCGCCGCAGAGCTGGCAAAGAGCTGCGGCGTGACCCCGCCGGAGCTGCAGGAGATGCTCCGCATCCTGTTGGAGGAGGAATCCCAATGAATGCCATTGAACTGTCTCATATCAACAAATCCTTCGGCGACTTCGCCATCCGGGATCTGAACCTGACGGTGCCCAGCGGCACCATCTGCGGTCTGGTGGGCGAGAACGGCGCCGGCAAATCCACCACCATCCGTCTCCTGATGGGCGTCCTGCGGCCCGACAGCGGCACGGCCTCCGTGCTGGGCGCGGACGTCTCCTCCCCGGAATTCCGGGATGTGAAGGAGGACGTGGGCGTGGTGCTGGACGAGGCCTACTTCCCCGAGTCCCTCAACGCCGTCCAGGTGGGGAAGATCATGGCGGCCACCTACCGCCGGTGGGACCAGGGGCTGTATGACGGCTACCTGAAACGCTTTGACCTGCCCCAGAACAAGCAGTTCAAGGACTACTCCCGCGGTATGCGGATGAAGCTGGCTATCGCCGCGGCTCTCAGCCACCAGCCAAAGCTCCTGGTGCTGGACGAGGCCACCGCTGGGCTGGACCCCATCGTCCGGGACGAGGTGCTGGACATTTTCAACGAGTTCACCCGGGAGGAGGATCACTCCATCCTCATCTCCTCCCACATTTTGAGCGATTTGGAAAAGCTCTGCGACTACATCGCCTTTATCCACAAGGGCGACCTGCTGTTCTGCGAGGAAAAGGACCAGCTTCTGGAGCAGTACGGCATTTTCGAGGACTCCCGGGAAAACCTGGACTGCCTGCAGCCCGAGGCCATCGTGGCCCGGGAGGAGAGCCGCTACGGCGGCGTGCGGGCCCTCGTCAAACGGGACCTGGCCCCCACCGGGTTCCGGCTGGAAAAGCCCACAGTGGAAGATGTGGTGCTGTTTTTGGTGAAAGGAGCGAAGAACAGATGAAAGCTCTCATTATAAAAGATACCTATGTGATCTGGCGGCAGATGAAGTATTTTCTGATCCTGATCCTCATTTTCTCCGCCCTGCCCAGTGGGTTCAACAACGCCTTCGCCGTGATCTACACCTCTATGCTGCCCTACACCGCTCTGGCCTATGACGAGCGAAGCAAATGGGACCAGCTGGCCGCCATGATGCCATACTCCACCCGGGATGCGGTGCTGAGCAAGTATGTATTCGGCTGGCTGTGCATCGGCGGCGCGGCGGTGCTGTCCGGCCTGCTGCAAATGGCGCTCTCCCTGGTGGTCGACCGGGTATTTCTCCCCGGTGTGATGGTCCTGTCCGTTCTGGGCGCCGTCTGCATCTTGGCCATCTCCCTTCCCCTGATGTTCCGCATGGGCGTAGAAAAGGGGCGGCTGGCTATGTTCCTGGTCATCTTCCTGGTGTGCGGCGCCGCCGGGGCCATCGCCCATATCGCCGAATCCGTGGGCAGCGGAACCGTTTTCGCTTTCCAGGGTCCCATTTTGGTTGTCCTGTTGATCGCCGCCCTGGTGCTGACCGCCGTGTCCGTCCCCCTGTCCATGCGATTCTACACTAAGCGGCAATCTTGAATACTTTGAAGTCCCGCCGGCACCGGCGGGACTTTTTTTGCATGAAATCTGGACGGGGCGTGTCCTTCATGGTATCATGGCCTTGAAAACTCAGAAAACGCGGGAGGGTTTCCTATGTATTTGAAAGAAGCGCGCAAGATCTGGCTGGCCACCAGTGACCACCCCATCTACCTGGAGCCCGGCATGGCCAACCGCCACGGCCTCATCGCCGGCGCCACCGGCACCGGCAAGACCGTCACATTGAAGGTGCTGGCAGAGTCCTTCAGCGACATGGGGATCCCCGTGTTCCTGGCGGACATCAAGGGGGACCTGTCCGGCATGTGCCTGCCCGGCTGTGAGAACAAGCACATCCGCCGCAGCATCGACACCATGGGCATCACTGGCTTTGACTACGCCGCCTATCCTGTCCGCTTCTTCGATGTGTACGGCAAACAGGGCCATCCCGTCCGCACCACCATCTCTGAGATGGGGCCGGAGCTGCTGAGCCGCCTGCTGGGGCTAAACGACACCCAGAGCGGCGTGCTACGCATCGTGTTCCGCATCGCCGACGACAAGGGCCTGCTGCTCATCGACCTGAAGGACCTGCGGAGCATGGTGCAGTTTGTGGGCGACAACGCCAAAGAGTACAAGCTGACCTACGGCAACATCTCCAGCCAGTCCGTGGGTGCCATCCAGCGCTCCCTTCTTCAGCTGGAGGACGAGGGCGGTGGCATCTTCTTCGGCGAACCCGCCCTGGACATCGCCGACTGGGTGGACTGGGCCGAGGACGGCCGGGGCGTTATGAACATCCTGGAGTGCCAGGAGCTGTTCCAGCACCCCCTGCTGTACGCCACCTTCCTGCTGTGGATGCTCTCCGAGCTCTATGAGATGCTACCCGAGGCCGGCGACCTGGACAAGCCCAAGCTGGCCTTCTTCTTCGACGAGGCCCACCTCCTGTTCAACGATGCCCCCAAAGCGCTGGTGGAGAAGGTGGAGCAGGTGGTCCGGCTGATCCGCTCCAAGGGCGTCAGCGTCTGGTTCATTACCCAGAACCCCAGTGACATTCCCGACAGCGTCCTGGGCCAGATTGGCAACCGGGTGCAGCACGCCCTGCGGGCATACACCCCCAACGACCAGAAGGCCCTGCGCTCCGCCGCCCGGTCCTTCCGGGTGAATCCTGCCTTCGATACGGAAGAAGCCCTCCAGGCCCTGGGCGTAGGCGAGGCATTGGTGTCCGTGCTGGATGAAAAGGGCGTGCCCTCCATCGTGGAGAAGGCCGGCGTCCTGCCGCCCCGCAGCTCCATGAGCGCCGCCCCGGAGGCGGAGGTCAAAGCCGCCATCCAGAGCAGCCCCCTTGCCCGGAAATACGGTGAAACCGTAGACCGCCGCTCCGCATACGAGGTTTTGGAAGAAGCCCGCCAGCGGGAGACCGCCCAGGAGGAAGAAGCGGCCCGGCAAGCGGCTGCGGAAAAGGAGCAGAAGGCCCGGGAGAAGGAGCTGAAGGCCCAGCAGACCGCCTGGGAAAAGGAGCAGCGGGAATGGGAGCGCGCGGCCCGTCAGAGCACGGCACGGCGTCCCTCCACCAGCCGCCGCGCCACCAGCCGTAAAAAGCAGGACCCCCTGGAGAAGGCCATCAATTCCGCCGCCAATACCGTAGGCCGGGAGCTGGGCAAGCAAATTGTCCGGGGTCTGTTCGGCACCTTCCGGAAATAAATCGCATCACAACGTCAAAAAAGGTTCCAGGCCAAACGGCCAATGTCAGTAAGTTAAACTGACAAATCCTCCTACCCTCAGAAATGAGAGGGTAGGAGGATTTTTTTCGTAATAATTCAAAACAGGGCTTGACAAAAGCATCCTTTTGTGCGGCCATTTTGCTAACTGCGGTTAGCAAAATGGCCCGTGTAGTTAGAAGCGTGTCCCGGCACGCCAAACTACAAGGAGGCTTACTTATGAATCCCAAAACTGTGAAAAAAGCGCTGAAGGATGCAATTCAAGCTATGACAGACTACAAATGGCTCTTCTCCGCAAGACCCGGCAAAGACAATACCAGGAACAGGAAGTTTCCCTTTCAAAAAGTGATTCCCTTCATCCTGGCCTTTAGAGGCGGAACGCTTAACCACGAAATTATGGATTTCTTTGGCTTGGATCCCTCTACGGGAACTTCCTCTGCTTTTATCCAACGACGATCTACAATCCTCCCAGAAGCGTTTGAATCCCTGTTCCATGACTTCTCCAGAAGTGTCGACGAAAACAAGCTGTACAGAGGCCTCCGACTTCTTGCCGTTGACGGCTCCGATTTACAGATTGCAGCTAATCCCGATGACCCGGATTCCTACTATCCGGGAGCAAACGGGCAGAGAGCATACAACCTGCTGCATATCAACGCTATGTATGATTTACACCAGCACATTTATGTGGATGCTCTTGTTCAGAAAAGCAGAAAGGCTGACGAATCCGCTGCATTAACTGCCATGGTAGATCGCTCTGCTATTGAAAGTGCTTTGCTCCTTGCGGACAGAGGCTATGAATCCTATAACAATCTTGCTCACATTCAGGAGAAGGGCTGGAATTTCTTAATCAGAATTAAGGACGGCACAGCCGGTATTGCATCCGGCCTTGCTTTGCCAGCCACAGATGAGTTCGATGTTCCTTTCCATTTGAAACTGACAAATAAGCAGTCAAATGAAGTAAAAGAACTGCTTAGAGACAAAAATCACTATAGACATATCACAAATGCCATCCGATTTGATTATCTGCCACGCACATCAAGAAAGCACGACCCTGCTGTATTCTTTGAACTGCATTTCAGAATCGTTCGCTTTCCTATCTCAGATACCGCGTGTGAAACCATTATTACGAATCTGGATGCATCTGCTTTCCCTTTACATGACATTAAGAGGCTTTATGCGATGCGCTGGGGTATTGAGACCTCTTTCCGCAACTTGAAACACACTCTGGGACTTCTTCATTTACACGCAAAAAAGGTGGAGTTCGTTCTCCAGGAGATTTTTGCCAAGCTCACCATGTACAACTTCTGCGAATTGATTACACAGTCCGTAGTCATCCGGCAGGCACAGAAAAAGCATACCTATAAGGTTAATTTCTCTGATGCAGTACATATTTGCAGACAATTCTTCCTTGGAGATGTCCCTCCACCCATTCTTGAAGCTATGCTTATGAGATATATTTCGCCCATTCGCTCCGGTCGAAAAGATACTCGTAAGCTATCGCAGAAACCTTCTGCCAGCTTCACCTATAGAGTAGCATAATTCTTGTGATTTGAACATTCTTTTTAAAGCGGATTTTCCGATCCGCTTTGTTGTCATGCCCTGATGTCGTAAAAACAGCACACAGCTTGCTTTCGCTTTGCTGTGTGCTGTCATTGTGCGGTTCCTTACTTGCTAACTAAGTGACATTGCCGGCTGCCGGGGGAGTATTGCTGTCAGTTTTTCCGAAGATGGACCGTGCAGACGGTCAGACCGTAGAAGGGCTGGCCGACGGTGGAGACCAGATTTTCCAGTACGCCGGTCTGGGTGAGGACCGAGGTGGATTTGAAGCACACCGGGAGGATTGGTGCCTCCTTCTGTAAATGGCGGCACAGAGACTTCATGGCGGCAGCACGGTCATTTGCCCCGGCGAAGGCAGCGAGGAGACGGTCCGTTTCCTCGCTGGACCAGCCGCCGTGATTCAGGATGCCGCCGGTGGACAGCAGGGCGGACAGGTCCCAGTCGGCACGGAGCCGGACCTCGCCGTAATACAGGTCGAAATTCCCGGCAGCCAGAGCGGCGGTATATTCCTCCCAGGGCAGGGAGCGGACGGCCATGGGAATACCGGCGGCGGTGAAGCTTTCCGCCAGATGGGTGGCTACGGCGGCCTTGAAGCTGTTTTCCGCGTTGACCAGCAGGGTTAGGGAACGGCCGCCGGTGTAGCCGCTCTCACGCAGGGCGGTGGACAGGCTCTCAAGGGAGTAGTCCTGCTCCAGATCCGCGGGATACAGAGGCGAAACAGGGGAGACGGGGAACTGGGCGGCGTCGCCGTGACCGGAGAGAAAGGCGCTGACGATGCGGTCACGGTTGATCCCGGCCCACAGGGCCCGACGGAAGGCTGGGTCATCCAGGGGAGATCGGCTCACATTACAGCCGATATACTGAAAAACAGTGGTATCCGTATCCTGATAGCTGATGTCGCCTGTGACGCTGATGGGGGACACGCCGGTGAGGTCGGCGGTAATGAGCTGTACGTCCCGGGAGGTGAAACGGTAGAGCATGGTTTCCTGGTCCGCAGCCTCTACCAGAAAAATGCGGTCAGTGGGCTGCTTGTCCCCCTGCCACCAGGTTTGGTTAGACACCAGACAGGCGCCGGACTCCGTCTGGGACAGGAGATAGGGGCCGGTGCCGATGGGCGAGGTTTCCGAACCGGACTTGATGATGGGAATGTCCAGCAGGGCGGGCAGGCCGCTGTTGGGGGCGCTCAGCGTCACGGTGACGGTGCCGTCACCGGCTGTGACAGCGGTGATGCCGGTCAGACGGGCACCGTAGCGCTCGGAAGTCCTGGCCCGGTTCAGCACCGCCCGGATGTCGGCGGCGGTGAGGGGAGAGCCGTCGGAAAAGGTGACACCGCTTCGGAGCGTAAAGACGTAGGAGGTAAAATCCTCATTGGCGGTATAGTCGGCGCACAGCCAGAGCTGGGGTTCGAGATTAGGCCCCAGACGGAACAGCCCCTCGCAGAGAAGGGAGGAGACCACCTGCTGCATCCCGTCCGGACAGGTCACCGGATCCAGGGACTGGTCCGGGGCATAGGGCAGGGATAGCTGCTCGGGCAAAAGAGAATGCTTGTCGTCATCCTCCTGGACTTCGCTGGGCTGGAGCAGTTCCGGGCTTTCCTCCTCCAGAGGTTCCGCCTGCCAGCAGCCGGACTGGAGGCCGACACAGGCCAGGGCGCATATGATAGCAATCAATCGCTTTTTCATAGCGGGAAAACTCCTTTTGAAAATCAGGGACGGACGATTACGGCGACCTGAACGCCCCGGGCATTGCCCATCTTCCGGTGGGACCAGAAAAGGTCCGGGCGGCAGGCGGTGCACAGGCCGCAGGTGTCGATGCGCTCCGGGAGAACACCCGCGCGCATCAGCCACTGGCGGTTCAGACCCGCCAGGTCCACATGGTATTTGGGGGCTTCCCATTGGATATACGGCTCCGCGTCGGCGCCCAGAGCGGCCCGCATGGCGTCGGGCACATCGCTGTCCGTTTCAAAGCAGCACGGGCCGATGCAGGGGCCGATGGCGGCGAGGATGTTGGCGGGCTTTGCGCCGTATTCCGACGCCATGGCCGCTACCGCCTTTTCCACGATGCCTCCGGCGCAGCCCCGCCATCCGGCGTGGACGGCGCCTACCGATCCGGTGACAGGATCGTGGAGCAGGAGGATGCCGCAGTCGGCGGAAAAGACCAC
>JAXEMQ010000207.1:0-3845 GCA_034099845.1 Faecousia sp. | reverse complement strand
CCTTGTAGCCCTTCGGACGAAATCAGGCCAGAGGTGAAAAGCGCGTTCGGGGTCTTGATCGATTTATTGCCGTGATCGACAGAGATAATCATGGATTGGAACCTCCTCATTTCGTTTAACAAAGTGCGTGTGATGTCGCACTCGAAGCATCTAAAAGAAATTACGCATAGTGTTCTCATAGAACAACAACTACACTAAATGTTTTCCCTTTAGGCATTTATGCCCAGTCTTTCAGAAGATCGTGGAGCTTTTTGAGCGCACCGTTGACAGATTTCAGCGCTGCGTTCATATGGCACCCTTCCTGACGGGCAATCTCACGGATCGTCATATTCTCCATCAGCATGTGGATCCTGCGCTGCTGAATCGGGGTGAGTTGCGCGATCGCTGCATACAGCGCAGCGACCTGCTCATCCCACAGCAACGTATCTTCCATCGGGTTCTGCTCATAAGACTTCGGCATTTCGAAAAGATCCTCGATTGGTGTCCAATCACGGTGATATACTTCTTTGCGGTGGACGCGCTGCGTTTCATTCTGGAGAGCACGCCATTCTTCATACAGCTCATCACTGACAGGAATTTCCTGATAAATGCCATAGTAGTCTTTGATTCTGATAGTCTTCATTTTTACCTCCAAGTCGTTTCGTTTGCGGATGCGGACGAACGACTTGAAGGCGGGCCACGAGCCCGATTGCCAGCGCCGGACATGGATCATGCTCCCAGTCAAGGCAACAAAAAAGCCGGCCACTCTTATGCAAGAATGGTCGGCAATTTGTTCCAGTATTGGCTGTCGCACGCGGGGATCAAAAAAGCCTCTCGGGGGAAATTCCCCGAGAGGCTATAGGTGCTTCAGCATAATCCATTATAAGGGGTGTCTCTCTACACTACAATTTCGCTTGGCTTCCAATCTCCTCTCTATTTTCCATCATTTTATCTCTCATTTGACTCTCATGAGACTCCTGTTCGGGTCGGGCGGAAATAGCCATCCAGCGCCGGAAAAATTGAACCAATATTAGTCGGAAATAAAAAGCCACTACCACATCTCTTTCAAACCTTGTACACTGGAAAGCGCCAACAGCCCAGTGGAAAGGAGCGTAATGAAAGAGTTATACGGTAATGGCTATGTGCCAAGTATAGCACAAGCCATAGAAGAAATGAAAGCAGAACAGGGAGAATCCTTCTCCCCGGAACGAATCAATTTGGCTGAGCTTGAACGTCGCACCGGCATCTCCCGCGGGAAGCTTCGCCGACTCAAGCAGAATGGTTTTCGGGGAATTCCCAAAGGCAGCGATTCCGGAAAGCATAAGTTTACCAAGCTCACCGGCTATACGGGAATTATTGATACGCTGCTGAAGCAGGGTGTCAGCAATTCCACAGTGATCCTGAATCGTCTGTTGGAGTCTGGCTTTGAGGGAAGACTGACCATCGTCAAAGACTACATTGCCGCCCACAAGCACCTCATTCCCGCAAAACGGCAGCAGATTGCGCCACAGGGCAACCGAGGTCGTCGCTATACGACCGCCCCCGGTGAAGCCTACCAGATGGACTGGGGCTTCACAGATGTTTTGGACTACAACGGACAAGTCTACCGCGCAGCGTGCTTTGCCATGATCTGCCACCATTGCGGACAGCGTTACGTTGAGTTCTTTCCCAATGCCAGGCAGGAGAATCTATTCATTGGGATGATCCACGCTTTCCAATACATGGGCGTTCCCAAATACGTGCTGACAGACAACATGAAGAGCGTTGTCCTCCACCGCGACTTGGAGGGACATCCCGTTTGGCAGCAGGATTACGAAGCGTTTATGCGCATGGTGGGTTTCGACACAAAGCTCTGTAAGCCTCGCCATCCGTTTACCAAAGGGAAAGTGGAGCGGCTTATCCGTTTTGTGAAAGAGAATTTCCTCGTTGACCGGGTATTCTACAACGTAACAGATCTCAACTGGCAGGCACTTGAGTGGTGTAATACCCAAAACGGTATTTACCACAGGGCTGTGGACGGTGTACCGCAGCAGATTCATGATGCGGCTTGCGGACCGCATTTGCGGGAGCTGCCTGACAGCAGAGAAATACGATTCTTTCTCTGCCCGGAGCGAAAAATCTCTTTTGACGGTTTTGTCAACTATGAGGGACGCCGTTTCGGTGTACCATACAGTTATCCGGGAGCTGCCGCCCGCGTGATGCGCAGCGGTGATACGCTCTATATCTACTCCTCGGATATGAACTCTTTGCTGGCAACTCACGATGTCACATGGAGTCGCCGCGACAGTTTTTGCGAGGGACAGTACGAATTACCACCGCAGCCGGAAGAACTACCTACCGCTCCGGTGAAGACGCAGATCCGGCAGTTACCCAAGCCTGCCAGCAAGCTTTCCTTTGCAAAGTTTGACTTTGACGAGGAGGGATTGCTGTGACGGAAACGGTATTTGAAAAGCTTGCTGCCGCGGTTTCTGTGCTGAAGCTGGACTTCTCCTCCGAAGAGTTCGCTGTCTATGCAGAAGAGCACGAGTTGTCTGAGGCTGAGATTGCAGCTGTGGAGGGTGTCTTTACCCACCTTAGCGAGAAGAAACAGCAGACCACCGTACATACCTTGCTCAGAATGAGTCGCTTGCCCACCAAGTCACCGAGGACATTTGAGAACTTCGACTTCTCGCTTTTAAAGGGCCGAGATGTAGAGCGATTGAAAGCGTTGCCATCCCTCAGCGCCATCTATTCGCACAGGAATCTGGCGTTCATAGGCCCTGCCGGAACAGGCAAGACGCACTTGGCGCAGGCCTTTGGTTATGCCTGTTGCCAGCATGGAATGAAGACCTATTTCATTAAAGCGTCTGAACTGCGAGACAGGTTTATTGCTGCCAAGCGCAGCGGCAAGACAGATTCCTGTCTCAACGGATTGGTTCGTCCCAGTTGCCTTATTATTGATGAGATTGGGCATTGCGCGTTTGACAAGGAATGTACGCGGTTGTTCTTTGACCTAATCGACCGGCGCTACAACAAGGAAGGCAACTACAATATGATCTTTACCAGCAACAAGAATCCCGCTTTATGGCGCGAGGATTTCAATGAAGATTCCACCTTGCTGTGTGCGCTGGACCGCATCTTTGACGATGCCACAGTGTTCAAACTGCGCGGTGAGAGCTTCCGCGGAAAAAAGTTGGAAACGATCTCGCTGCAAACCGGCAAGGTGAAGGCTATTGAGCCGGTGACGGAAATAGAAGAATGATTTAATTGCCATATTGGGCTGTTGGCTTTTTTCATGGGCTCAATTTGGCTGTTTTGGATGAACCCGAAATGGCGTTTTCAGCCGGACCCACTGTGCCGGATTGGTTCCGGGTTCCGGCCAGAATTGGCTGAATTTTCCCGACTCAAAATGGCTGTGAGTTCCCGGCGCTAACAGAGATGTACTACCCAGACTCCGTCGTAAATCTGCACAAGAAGATCCTGAAGGACGCCGGGCTGCCGCACATCAGATTTCACGACCTCAGACACACCTTCGCAACGCTGGCACTGCAAAATGGGGTGGACGTCAAAACCGTCAGCAGTATGCTCGGCCACTATGACGCTGGATTCACACTCCGCACCTACACCCACGCTACGAGGCAGAAGCAGGACGAAGCCGCACAAACGATGGGCAGCTTCATGGCGCAAGTGATGTAAGCAGAAAAAGGATGCGAAATACCGGAGAGGGGGCAAAACCTCCTCTCCGGTACTCTTTAAATCTTTCTACGCATTTCTAAAGTGCTCCCCAAGTCAAGGACATTTTCATTTGACCCATAGCGGCAGCATACCGGCGGGGTACTCACCTGTGGTGATGTAGTGGTAATATTCGTTAGGGGATAGCTTCGCCA
>JAXEMQ010000205.1:0-2196 GCA_034099845.1 Faecousia sp. | reverse complement strand
GGCGATGATGCCAATCACCAGAAAAATTCCCCCCATGCCCTTGCACAGAATGGGCAGGGTTACAGTCAAAGCTTCCATAAAGCTCCCTCCTTAACATCCCAGCAGTGCCAGAATCAGACCGCCCGCGATGACGGAGGCAATCTGACCGGATACGTTTACGCTGACGGAATACATCAGCAAAAAGTTTTGATTGTCCTCTTTCAGCCCCAGCTGGTTCACCACCCGCCCGCTCATGGGAAAGGCGGAAATACCGGCGGCGCCGATCATGGGATTGATCTTTTTGCCCTCCGGCAGGAAGAGATTCAGCAGCTTCGCAAAAAGCACACCGCCTGCCGTGTCGCCCACAAAGGCCAATAGACCCAGAGCCAGGATCAGCAGCGTATCCGCTTTCACAAATTGGCCGGCTGTCATTTGGCAGGCAACGCTGAGCCCCAGCACAATGGTGATGAGATTGACGAGAACGGTTTGCGCCGTCTGACTCAGGGAATCCAGAACGCCGCATTCCCGGAGCAGATTCCCGAACATGAGGAAGCCCACCAGTGCGGCGCTGGCAGGAGCCGCAATTCCGGCGGCCATGGTAACCAGAATGGGGAAGAGGATCCTGGTGGATTTTTTTACATTCCCCTTGCGGTAGGGCATCCGAATCAGCCGTTCTTTCCGGGTGGTCACCAGGCGGATCACCGGAGGCTGAACAATGGGCACCAGCGCCATATAGCTGTAGGCAGCAACCATAATGGCCCCTAAGTATTTGGAGCCCAGGGTGTTGGCTACAAAAATGGCTGTGGGGCCGTCCGCCGCGCCGATGACGGCGATGGATGCCGCGTCCCGGAGGTCAAAAAAGAAGCCTGCCAGGACCAGGGTCAGGAAAATGCCCAGCTGGGCAGCGGCCCCGAAGAACATCAGCCAGGGCTTTTCCAGCAGGGGGCCGAAGTCGATCATGGCACCGATGCCGATAAAGAGCAGCAGCGGGAAAAGCTCGTTTGCCATTCCGGCCTGAAAGAGGATTTCCAGGGGGGCGGTGGCGCCGGACAGGGGCAGATTCACAAGAATGGTGCCGAAGCCCATGGGCAGAAGCAGACTGGGTTCCATTTTTTTGCCGATGGCAAGATAGATGAGCCCGCCGCCCACCAACCACATCAGCACCATCTGCCAGGTAACGGTTTCCAGGTTGAGTAAGAGATCCATACACATTCCTCCACAAAATACTGCTGTGAAGGGAAAAAACAAGACCCTTACCACAGCAGAAAACTGTGATAAAAGTCTCAAGATTGGTTGGGCCAATGTATGACTCCGGGCATAAGCCGTGATGACGTCGCCATACGGTATACCGAGGTATACCCCTTACTCCCTCTTATCCTTTTTATAATATATGCGCGAAATAGGAAAAAGTCAAGCAAAAGCCGGAGCGCTTGCTCCGGCTCGGTATTATTTTGAAAGGACGGGTTTCCTAACCAGCCTGGGCACCAGCCAAAGGGTGAACACCGAGTATACCGTCACCAGAACCAGAAGAAGTCCGCCTTTCAGGAAGTCGGATACCATACATCCCATGGCTTCCAGCCGGGGGATGATCTGAGTGGTCATAAAATGAATCACAAAGCTGTGGTTCAGGTAAACCGCATAAGAGAGTCTGCCAGTATCCCGGAATAATTTATGGCCGAAAAGCCTGCTCAGCCAGCTGTCCGGCTCCATGCAGCTGAGAATCAGCAGGGGGGTGGTGATCAGGAAAATATTGTGGAAATCCCCATAAGCGAACAGGGTGACAAGGCTCATGAGGCCCAAAAGGGAAAAGATGGTTTTGTGCTTTCGCAGGTTGAAAAATACCTGGGTTGTGGAAAAATAGTAGGTCAACACCCCAATACACATGGGACTAAGGGCCCGCAGCAGCGGTACATACAGCGGCCCCCAGTTGACCCACAGGTCCACACCGGACCACAGCAGGGACTGAATCATGAGAATTGCGGCGGGGAACAGCAGTTCCCGGGAAAGCCGCTCGTTGTGGCAGAGCATTGCGTAGAGAAAATAGCCCGCAATCAGCAGGGCAGACAGCTGCCACAGGGGATAGTTGATGCTGTCGTGGAAATAGTAGCTGCTTTGCAGCAGCAGAATATCCGGAATTTGGTTGTAGAAGCCCCGGAGTATGGTCCCCAGCAGCTGCCAGGAGGGCGTGCGTACCAGGGTGCAGACATCCCGCACCAG
>JAXEMQ010000202.1:0-2309 GCA_034099845.1 Faecousia sp. | reverse complement strand
CTGGTGCTGCCCTATGCCCACTCTGCCCGGGAAGGCGTCACCCTCCTGGGCTCCCTGCTGGAAACCTACGGCACCTACGAAATGAACGGCATTGCCTTCCAGGACGAAAACGAGATCTGGTTCCTGGAAACCATCGGCGGCCACCACTGGATGGCCCGGCGGGTGCCGGACGACGGCGTGGTGGTAATGCCCAATCAGCTGGGCATTGACCGGCTGGACCTGGACGACACCGAATGGAAGGAGAACCTGTTTTCCAAAGATCTGCCGGAATTCATCCAAAAGCATCACCTGAATCTGACCATGGAGGGTCCCTTCGACCCCCGGGCCGCCTTTGGCTCCCATGAGGATTCGGACCATGCGTACAATACCCCCCGGGCCTGGTTCATGCTGCGCTATCTGCTTCCCCACGCCTTCGTCTGGGACGGAGCGGAGGCGGATTACCGCCCCACCGATGACGATCTGCCCTGGTGCGTCCGGCCCGAGCGGAAGGTCACCGTTGAGGATGTGAAATATCTGCTGTCCTCCCACTACCAGGGCACCCCCTATGATCCCTACGCCACCTACGGCGACAGCAAAATGCGGGGCGCCTACCGCTCCATCGGCATCAATCGGACGGACCTGCTGTCCATCAATCAGCTGCGGCCCGGTATGTACCCCGACTGCGCCGCCGTGCAGTGGATCAGCTTCGCCTCCAACGCCTTCAATGTGAGCCTGCCCATCTATTCCCGGGTTCCGGAGGTTCCGGAATACCTGTCGAACACCGGCAAACATGCCACCACCGACAGCTTCTACTGGGTCAGCCGGATGATTGCCGCCCTGGCCGACGCCTCCTATAAGACCTGCCTTGCCCATATTGAGCGCTATCAGCTCCATGCCGCCTCCAAAGCCCATGAGATTCTGAACCGGTATGACGCCCGGATGCTTTCCCAGCCGGAGGAAGAAAAGCGGCTGGCGCTGCGGCTGGAGGCCAACCGGGAGCTGGCGGAGATGATCCGGCAGCTTTCCCAGGACACCCTGGATAAGGTGCTCTATGAGCGCAGCAACGGCATGAAAAACGCCTACGCAAGAGCAGATGCGTAACCATACAGAGAGGACCCCAAAAACAAATGGTAGTTTTCTTCGACATTGACGGCACCCTTGTGGACGACGACACCCAGATCATTCCCGACTCCGCAGCGGAGGCCATAAACCAGCTGCGCCGCAACGGTCACACGCCGGTGGTCAATACCGGCAGGCCCTATTCCCACATCGACCCCCGGATACGGGCCATGGACTTTGCGGCCTGGATATGCGCCTGCGGTATGGAAATCCGGCTGGAATCCCAGTGGCTCAGCCGCAGTGTCCCGGACGAAGGCCTTTGCCGCTATGTCTGTGCCCAGGCAAGGCGGTTCCATGTGCTGCCTCTGTTTGAGGCCGGCGACGGCTCCATTGTGTATGACCCCCGGCTTCTGGGCCACCCCAGGCAGAACCTGGAAATGGCCCAGATGCTGCAAAAGGGCTTTCCCATCTGCAGCATTGACGTACACCCCGATTTCCTGAAATTCGTCACCTGGGACGGAGCGCCCGGCAGCACACCGCCCTTTCACGAAGCCATGGCCCCCTATTTTGAAATCATCCACCGGGGTTCCGGGGGCTTTACGGAGTATGTGCTGAAGGGCCACTCCAAGGCAAAGGGTATGCAGACCCTTCTTGCCCATCTGGGCATCTCCCGGGAGGACACCATGGCCATCGGCGACAGCACCAACGACCTGCCCATGTTCCGGCTGGCCCGGCACAGCGTGTGTCTGGGCAACGGCATGGAGGAGCTGAAGGCCCAAGCAGAGTTCGTCACCGATTCTGTGCTGGAAGACGGCGTGGCCAAGGCCCTTGCCCGCTTCGGCCTGATCTGACCGAAGAGGCAGTCTCTTCCCCTTGTCATTACGCGCAAAGCCACACCTTCCCAGTTTGCGGGAAGGTGTGGCTGAGCTTGTCGAAAAACCCCTTCGGGCTTTTCCGCCAGTTTTTTGCAGTCTGCTGCGCGCATAATTTGTTCGCCATAGGCGAACAAATTCCATATATTATTGAGCAATTGCCACTGGCAATTGTTCCATTAGATTCGCTGCGCGACGCACCGCACTTGCAGCCTGAGAAGTGTTTTCGCCCACGTACACGCCGCGGTCGAAAACGATTTTAGATTTCTTTCGCTGCTGGCGCAGCGAACTCTGCGAGGCTATTGACCGTCTGTGCATGACCCGGAGGGCCGGGTCATGCTGGGGGAGGCACTTTACTCTTTGGTCAGGGTGCCATTGTCCGGGGTGACAATGTATTTG
>JAXEMQ010000197.1:0-6844 GCA_034099845.1 Faecousia sp. | reverse complement strand
CAGAACTACAACATTTCCGACTACTACCATGCCGGCGACAATGAAGACGAGCAGGTGCTCATCACCCTGGCATCCAACGGCGACAAGTACGCTACCCTCGACGGCCTGAAGGGCGCGAAGATTGGTGCCCAGAACGCGTCCCTGCAGCAGTCTCTGGTAAACGAGCAGCTGCCCGACAACGACCTGACCCTGTTCACCGACCTGGGTACCGCTGTGCTGCAGCTGAAGAACGGTGATTTCGACTGCATCGCTGTCGCCAAGGGCAACGGTGACGCCATCATCGCCAACAACCCCGAAATCGCCATGGCCGGCTTCAACTTCGTCGTTGACGAGAAGTACACCGGCAACGTGGTTCTGCTTCAGAAGGGCGCCGACGAGTTGACCGCAGCCGTCAACGCCGCGCTGGCCTCCTCCAAGGATCAGTGGGAAGTCTGGTACAATGAGGCCAAGTCCATCTCCGGCATCGACCAGTCCTATGATGATCAGGGCAATGTGATCACCGGCTGATTGCATTTGATGTCCAGGGAACCGGCAGCCCCCGCGGCTGCCGGTTCTATGACGCAGAAGCTGCTTTCCTTTTCAGTGCAGCGGGGCCGCTGCTTTGAAAAGAAAAACAGAACGTGATTTATAGAAAAGAAAGTGAAAGGAATTTACTTATGGACTTTAGCTTGTTTCTTCCCAATATGCTCAGTATCTGGAGCAAATACTGGCAGCTCTTTTTGTTCACCGGACTGAAAAACACCCTGATTCTGACCATTATCTCCGTGGCCCTGGGCACCGTTCTCGGAACCCTGATCGCCATGATGAAGATGTCCAAGCTGAAGGCTATCCGCTTTATCGCGTCTGTGTACATCGAGGTAATTCGCGGCACCCCCATTCTGCTGCAGCTGTATGTTTTCTATTTCGTGCTGCCCAACATTTTCACCTTCCTGAAGCTGAGCCAGTTCATGTGGGTATCCGTCTCTCTGTGTATCAACTCCTCCGCCTATGTTTCCGAGGTCATCCGTTCCGGCATTCAGGCTGTGGACAAGGGCCAGACGGAAGCGGCCCGGTCCCTGGGCTTCAGCGAGGGCCAGACCATGATGAAGATTGTTCTGCCCCAGGCGGTGCGCAATATTCTCCCGGCTTTGGGCAACGAGTTTATTATGATGCTGAAGGAAACCTCCCTGGCATCTACCTTCTTCCTGGGCGACATAATGACATCCTACCTGGTGGTGAAGGGCGTTTCCTACCTGACGCTGGAACCGCTGACCATCGTTGCGATCATCTATCTGTGCGTAACTTACCCCCTGAGCAAACTGGTTGAGAAGTTCGGCAAGAAGATGGCAAATCCCAACAGCTACAGAAACCGCAAACTAAAAGCAGGAGGTAAGATTTAAATGGAAATGATCAAGACTGTGGACCTGCACAAGAGCTTTGGCGAGCTGAAGGTCCTGAAAGGCGTCAACGAAACCATTGAAAAGGGCGAGGTTGTGTCCGTCATCGGTCCCTCCGGCGGCGGCAAAAGCACCTTCCTGCGTTGCCTGAATCTTCTGGAAAAACCGGAAGAGGGCAAGATCTACTTCGAGGGCACTGAGATCACCGGCAATCTGACCAAGGAAGAAAAGCACATGATCCGGGAGGGGAAGCTCCCCAAGCCCGCAAAGGTGGATATTGACATCCATCGGCAGAAGATGGGCATGGTGTTCCAGCACTTTAACGTGTTCCCCCATCTGACTGTTGCCAAGAATATCACCCTGGCTCCCATGATGCTCAAGGGCAAGAGCGAGGCGGAGGCCACCCAGATGGCTAAAGACCTGCTGAACCGGGTGGGCCTGCTTGACAAGTATGACGAAATGCCCGGCAATCTGTCCGGCGGTCAGAAGCAGCGTCTGGCAATTGTCCGGGCGCTGGCTATGGAACCGGATGTGATGCTGTTCGATGAGCCCACCTCCGCCCTGGATCCGGAAATGGTGGGTGAGGTGCTGGACGTGATCAAGGGCCTGGTGTCCTCCGGTATGACCAGCGTGATTGTAACCCACGAAATGCGGTTCGCAAGAGAAGTATCGGACCGGGTTCTCTTTATGGCAGAGGGCAACATTCTGGAAAAGGGTGCCCCCGACCAGCTGTTTGATCATCCCACCCATCCCCGTCTCCAGGACTTCCTGGGAAAGGTGCTGTAATTATGGATAAACAGATACTCTATTCCTGTGTTGACGACAAATCCCCCAGAATTCTGGGACTCAGTGATCAGATTTGGGACTATGCGGAGCTTTCTATGCTGGAAAACAAGTCCGCGAAAGCCTATGCGGAGGTTTTGAAGGCGGAAGGCTTCCTGGTGGAAACAGAGCTGTGCGGCATTCCCACCGCGTTTTCCGGCAGCTTCGGCTCCGGAAGACCCCGCATCGGCATCCTGGGCGAGTTTGATGCGCTGTCCGGGCTTTCTCAGCAGGCTGGTGTCGCGGAGAAAAAGCCGCTGGTAGCCGACGGCTGCGGCCAGGGCTGCGGACATAACCTGCTGGGTGCCGCCAGCCTGGGCGCCGCCATCGCCATCAAGGAAGCGATTGCGGAAGGAACCCTCAAGGGTACGGTCATTTTCTACGGCTGCCCCGGTGAGGAGGGCTGCGCCGGCAAAACCTTTATGGCAAGAGACGGACTGTTCAAGGACCTGGACGCTGCCATCACCTGGCATCCCGGCGACACCAACGAGGTGACGACCGGCTCCAATGCGGCCTGTTTGCAGATGGTTTACGAGTTCGCGGGCACCGCTGCCCACGCGGCAGGCAACCCTTGGGACGGCCGTTCCGCTCTGGACGGCGCGGAGATGATGAACATGGGTGTCCAGTTCCTGCGGGAGCACATGGAGCCCAAGTGTTCCATCCACTATTCCATTGCCGATGCCGGCGGCATTTCCCCCAATGTGGTCCAGCCGAAAGCCAAGCTTGTGTACATGGTCCGGGCAGAAACGGTCCGCAAGGCCAAAGCGCTTCTTGCCCGGGTGAACGACATTGCCAAGGGCGCGGCCCTGATGTCCGGAACGGAGGTAACCTGGCATCAGCTGGACGGCACCTCCGACACCCTTTCCAATACGGTTCTGGAAGAACTGCTTTATAAGAACCTGCAGGAAGCGCCCATGCCGGAGTACACTGCGGACGAGCGGCAGTTTGCTGCCGATCTGCGCAAGACCTATCCCCATGAGGGCTTGCCCGGAGACAACGTCGAGACCAATCCGGTGCTGCGCAAGCAGATTGCCGCCCTTTCGGATAAGGGACAGAAGGACATCAACGATTTTGTGGTGCCCTATTATCCTGCTTACCACTATAACCCCGGCTCCACGGATGTGGGCGATGTAAGCTGGCTGACGCCCACGGCCCAGTTCAATACCGCGACCTGGCCCTCCAAGATTCCCGGCCACAGCTGGCAGGTGGTTTCCGTTGGCAAGTCCGGCCTGGCCCACAAGGGGCTTCTGTACGCGGCAAAGGTATTGGCGGGAACGGCAGCGGATCTGATGGAAAACCCGGCGGTCCTGCAAAAGGCCCGGGAAGAGTTCAATGAAACCGCCGCCGCGGGGTATGAATGCCCCATCGGTCCGGAAGTAGTTCCCTCTGCGCAATAACCCGAGCATACATATGGAAACCGGCGCACCGGTGCGTCCGTTCTCGTTTGCTGAAAAGCAGAGAGCGGGTCCGCACCGGTGCGTGTTTTCGTATTTGGAATAGAAACCGCAAAACAAGGCACCCTGTAAAAGAGGTGAGGGCAATGTATTTTGGAGAGGTAAACGACGGCAATATCCGGCACATTTTCCGGGACGCGGGGGATTTTATCGTCCGCAGCCTGAGGTGCGGCAGATTTACTCTCTATGCCTACGCCATCGACGGCCTGACCTCCGGGGCGGATACATCCGAATATGTGGTGAAGCCCATCTCGGAGCAGCTCCGGGGAGACAGCATCCAGGAGCTTTACACCCAGGCCCTCCGGGGAGGCGTCTACAACAGCGTGGCAGATCCCTGCCGGGATCTGGACACGGTGGCCATGAAGCTGGTCAACGGCTTCTGCGTCATTCTGTTTCCGGAGGCGGGGGCCATTGCCTTCGAGGTGAAAACCGGGGAGAAACGGGGAATCTCCGCCCCGGAGGTGGAAAACACGGTGAAGGGCCCCAAGGATGCCTTTGTGGAGACGGTGCGCACCAATACCAGCCTACTGCGCCGCCATCTTCGCTCCCCGGAACTGCGGCTTTATGAAACGCGGGTGGGAAAAAGGAGCCTTACCAATGTGACGGTGGCCTATCTGGAGGGCGTGACAGACAGGTCCCTGGTAGAGCGGATGAAACGGAGACTGAAAGAGATTGATACGGATTCCTTTCTGACGCCTGCGTCGGTGGAGGAATTGGTGACCGGCTCCCGCAAAACCGCCTTTCCTTTGGTTCAGTACACGGAACGGGCGGACAAATTCTGCGCGGGGCTGCTGGACGGCCGGGTGGGGCTGCTGGTGGACGGTCTGCCCCTGGGGTATCTGGCTCCGGCGGACCTGGGCTATCTGATGGAAAGTCAGGAGGACTGGAGCCGGGACTATCTGACCGCTTCCTGCCTGCGGATTCTCCGCTACGGGGCGCTGATTTTCAGCCTGCTGCTGCCGGGGATCTATATTGCGCTGGCAGCCTTTCATCAGGAGATGATTCCGCTGCCTTTGCTGCGGACGATTATTGAGAGCAAGAAAAATGTGCCGTTTTCGGCTACGGCGGAGGCGCTGAGTCTGCTGATTGCCTTTGAGCTGCTGCAGGAATCCGGCATTCATCTGCCCCAGGCCATTGGACAGTCGGTGTCCACCATTGGCGGCATTGTTGTCGGAACGGCGGCAGTGGATGCGGGATTGGTGTCTCCGGGAGCGCTGATTGTGGTAAGCATTGCCGGAGTCTGCGGGTTTGTATTGCCAAACCGGGATCTGGCGGAGGGCATCCGGTTGTGGCGTTTCGGCATTGGTGTTTTGGCTGCCCTGGGCGGACTGTGGGGGGTAACGGTGGGGCTGATCCTGCTGGCGGGCCATTTGTCCGGGCTCAGATGTCTGGATGTGCCCTATCTGGCACCATTCCACAGTTCCGGCGGGGAGAGCATTCTGCGGGGACGGGTGGCGGCGGATGCCTTCCGCAATGCCCGCCTTCATCCGAAGGACAGGAGAAGGACCCAATGAAAAAGTGGCTGTATATGCTTTCCCTGGCGCTGGCGGCGTTCCTGCTGCCCGGAAAGGGGACGGATGTGGGAACGCTGATTCCGGTGGAGCTGGTGCGCCTGACTGCGGGGGACGGGACCTTTGTAGCGGCGGCGGATACGGGAGATTTTGGAATCGGGCCAACCTTGGAGGACGCAATGGCGGATCTGGCAGCCAGTGCCCCTGGAAAGGTGTTTCTGGAAACCGCGGACTATCTGCTGCTGGCGCCCCAGACGCGGGAGAGCTGGGAAAAGCTGGAGGCCTGGTATCGTCCCGGGACCCTGGTCTATGAGGCTGATGAGCAGATCGACCCTGCTGCTGCGGCAGAATTCCTGCGGGGCCATACCGGCGGAGTGCCTCTGAACCGCCTGGAAAAGACGATGGACCTGGAAAGGTTGGTCCTTTCGGAAGGACGGGTGAAACTTGAAAAATAAAACCTGGCTGTGTTTTCCGGTCATACAGGCCGCGGCGCTGATTCAGACGGCCTCCGGGGCGGCCTGGACGGATGTGGCATTCACTGCGGCGCTGGCCTGGCTTTTGCTGCGGATTCCCCGGGTGCAGGAATTGCCGGAATGGCTGGGCGGGCTCAGAATCATCTGGAACGCGTTTTTGATCGGCCAGGTGCTGGGCTGGTTTTCGGATTGCTGGCCGGGCTTCGGCATTTGGGCAGCGGCGGGACTTCTGCTTCTGTCCCTGTGGCAGACGGGAAAAGGGAACAAAGCCGTGGCGGCCTCCGTTTCCGTGCTGGGGCTGTTCCAGCTGGCGCTGATAGGCGGTGTTTTGGCTGCCGGGGTACAAAGCATTCGGCCGGCCAATTTGCAGCCCCGGTTTCCGGCCTTTCAGGGCTGGCTGCTGACGGCGCTCCTGCTTCCGGCGCTGGGAACAGAGGAAGAGGCCGGTTCTCTTTGGCCCGGTCTGTGGGCCGTTGGGATCAGTCTCGTTTCGAGAGGCGTTGTACCAGCTGGTTCACTCCAAACCGGAGAGAATGCGTTCCGGGAAATGAGCAGAAGTCTGTCGGTGTTTGGGAAAATCAGAAGATTGGAAAGCTTGACGGCAGTTGGGCTGAGCCTGGGCTTCTTTACACTGCTGTGTCTTCTGCTGGGCCAGGGAAATGAACGGGGAGTAAAATGGATGTTTCCCGCCCTTGCGGGTTTTTCTCTGCTGCTGGTGGGCTGCGCCATTCCGGGGAATTACGCGGCACTCATAAGCGTTGTTTTGTGGATCCTTCTGCCGGCACTGCTCCGGGTGGTGTCCGGAAAAAGTTGAGCGAAAAACTTTCCAAGGACCCTTAAAAAATCTTTAAAAAACGCTTGACAAAACAAGGGAAACGTGGTAACATTAGCAAGCTTTCTGATGAAAGCGATCTGTACCTTGTAAATTGAATAACGTTAAGACAAACTATTAACACCTTGGACAATAAATGGATTGTTTAAGCGTAAGCGAAAAACAGCCAACGAAAATTCTTGAGTAATATTGCTAGAAGCAGATTATTCAAAAACTTGATTTGAAGCCATTAGGCTTTAGATACAATTTTTTGAGAGTTTGATCCTGGCTCAGGACGAACGCTGGCGGCGTGCCTAACACATGCAAGTCGAACGGGGTGAAGCCCTTCGGGACTTTACTTAGTGGCGAACGGGTGAGTAACGCGTGAGGAACCTGC
>JAXEMQ010000193.1:0-13517 GCA_034099845.1 Faecousia sp. | reverse complement strand
GGCAAAGCGCCGTGGGGTGGAAGTGCGGCTGGAAGTTCTGCCCGACTCCCGGGAGGCCCTGGCCCCCATGCGGGAGCGGCTGTTCCAGGGAGGAATTCCGGAGCTGTCGGGAGAAAATCTTTTCGTTTACACCGCGGATTCCCCCTGGCAGGAGGTTATGGCGGCGGCCCAGGAAATTGACAAGCTGGTCCGGGGCGGCTGCCGGTATCGGGATATTTCACTGGTCACAACCGACGCCGGGGCCTACGGCGGCCTGATCGGCTTGATTTTCAAGCGAATGGGAATCCCCTTCTACCAGGCAGGTACGGAGGAGATTCTGACCAAGAGCGTCATCGCAACCGTGCTGTCGGCCCTGGAAGCGGCGGTTACCGGTCTGGAGCAGCGGGGGGTGCTCCGGTATCTGCGCTCCAGCATGTCACTTTTGACACCGGATGAATGTGACGTTGTGGAAAACTATGCGTATATCTGGCGCGTCCGCGGCAAGGACTGGTTCCGGGAATGGACCAACCATCCCGACGGCCTGGCAGGCATCTGGGATGACAACAGCCGGGAAACCCTGGAAAACCTCAATGCGCTGCGCCAAAAAGCCATGGCGCCGCTGGAACGGCTTACCCAGGGATTCCTGGATGCCCGGGACCTGCGGGACCAGGTAATGGCCGTGTATGCTTTTTTGCGGGATATTTCTCTGGAGCGGCGGCTGGAAGAAATGGCGGACGAGCTGGATGAGGCAGGGGACAACCGGGGCGCCCAGATTCTCAACCAGATGTGGGAGATTCTGCTGTCGGCTTTGGAGCAGATGCACGATGTTCTGGGTCAGACCCATTGGGAGCCGGAGCATTTTCTCCGGCTGTTCCGTCTGCTTTTGAGCCGGTACAATGTTGGAACCATCCCGCCGGTATTGGATGCGGTGCAGGTGGGCCCGGTTTCGGCGCTGCGGTGCCACGAATGCAGGCATCTGCTGCTGCTGGGCGCCCAGGAGGGAAGCCTTCCCGGTTATTCCGGGTCCAGGGGAGTCCTGACCGATCAGGAGCGGGTGACCCTGCGCAAGCTGGGTGTTCCCCTGACCGGCGGGGCCATGGAGGGAATTCAGGAGGAATTCGCGGAAATCTATGGTGTGTTCTGCGGTGCGTCCCAATCCGTGCGGGTGTATTGCAGCGGGGAGCAGACCTCCTATCTCTTCCGGCGGCTGGGGCAGATGGCAGGTGAAATCCGGGCGGTGCAGGACGGGCTGGAATTTGCCGGGGCAAATGCCCGGGAAGCCGGGGCCTGGCTTGCCCGGTGGCGGCAGGAGGATGCGGCCCGGGAACTGGGTCTGACGGATGCCTATCAGGATACCGCCTCCCAGGCGGATTACCGGCTGGGGGGAATCCGCCCGGAAACCGTCAAGGCTCTTTACGGGGAAAGGCTGGAGCTCTCCGCCTCCCAGGTGGATACCCAGGCGGAGTGCCGTCTGCTGTATTTTTTGAAATACGGCCTGCGGGCAAAGGAGAGAAAAGAGGCCGAGGTGGATCCCGCGGAGTTCGGCACCTATGTCCATTCCGTTCTGGAAAATACGGGACGGAAGGTGATGGAGCTGGGGGGCTTCCATCAGGTGAGCCTGGAAAAGACCCTGGAGCTTGCCCGGGAGTACTCGGATGCCTATGCCCGGGAGCGGTTTCAGGGGGTGGATTCCAAGCGAAGCCAATCCCTTTTCCGGCGCAACCTTCAGGAATTGGACATGATTGTGGAGGAGCTTTGGAAGGAACTGTCTCAGTCCGCGTTTGCGCCTGTCGGGTTTGAGGTGGCCTTCGGTAAGGACGGAAAAATGCCGGCCATTACCATACCCGGTGGGAAAATGGAAGCCCGGCTTCGGGGCTTTGTGGACCGGGTGGATACCTGGCAGGAGGGCTCCGGAAGCTTCGTCCGGGTTACAGACTACAAAACCGGTCAGAAGAGTTTTGATTATTGCGATGTGTCCCAGGGCGTGGGCCTGCAGATGCTGCTGTACCTCTTTGCGCTGGAAAAGGAAGGATCGGTGCTGCTGGGTTCTGACGCGGCCTGCGCCGGTGTGGAGTATTTCCCGGCAAGAGCCCCCTATCTCCCGGCGGACGGACCCATGACAGCGGAGGAGATTCAGAAGGAGCGCGGTAAAAAATGGGTTCGCTCGGGCCTGTTTTTGCGTGAGGAGCGGGTGTTGGAGGCTATGGAACCGGAAAATCCGGAAACCCGGCTGCCGGTAAACCGGAAAAAGGACGGCAGCCTTTCCGGTTCTCTGGCGAGTACGGCCCAGTTTCGGGCCTTGGAAGGGTATGTCTTCCATCTTTTGACGGATATGGTATCGGAGATTGCCTCCGGAAACGTATCCCCCAACCCCTACAGCCGGGGCTCCAGCTTTGACGTGTGCAGATTCTGTCCCTACGGGAGCATCTGCCACCCGGATGACAATGCCCAGCGACGGAATTTCCGGGCGCTGAAAGCCCAGGAGTTCTGGGATTTGGTGGAAAAGGAGGGAACTGTCCATGGCTGAAAAACTGACCCCTGCCCAGAGCCGCGCGGTATCCGACCGGGGCGGAAAGCTGCTGGTCAGCGCGGCGGCAGGCTCCGGAAAGACCAAGGTTCTGGTGGACCGGCTGATGGGTTACCTGACGGATCCCAAGGATCCTGCCAACCTGGACGAATTCCTGATCATCACCTATACCCAGGCAGCGGCATCGGAGCTGCGGGCAAAAATTGCCGGCAAGCTGACGGAACGCATCGCCTCCGACCCGGAAAACAAACACTTGCAGAAGCAGCTTCAGCGGCTGTACCTGACGGAAATTTCCACGGTCCACGGTTTCTGCGGCAGCATTCTCAGGGAGTATGCCTACCGGCTGGAGCTGGACGCGGACTTCCGGGTGGCGGATGAAGAACAGGCCGGCCAGCTCCGGGACCAGGTGCTGAAGGACCTGCTGGAAAATGCCTACGTGGAGCTGGAGGATGACCCGGATTTTCGGCTGTTTACCGAAACCCAGGGCCTGGGACGCACGGACAAAGACCTGCCGGAACTGATCTGCCAGGTTTACGACAGCGCCCGGTGCCACCCGGACCCGGAAAAATGGCTGGATGAATGCATGGCGCGCAGCTGTCCGGAATGCCGGGACGCGGGGCAGACTCCGTGGGGGCAATTCCTGATGGAGGATCTGTTCTCCTGGCTGGATGGCCAGATTGCCGCTCTGGACCGCTGCAGCACCATTGCGGATCAGGCGGGAATGGACAAGGTCCGGGACAATCTGAACGAAACCCTGGCCCAGCTTCGGAATCTGCGTTCTGCCGAAAGCTGGGATGGGGTCTGCGGACGGATCGATGTGAAATTCGGCACCCTTCGTTTTCCCACCAAGGGCGCGGATACCAGCCGGACAGAGGAGATCAAGGCGGTGCGCAATGCCCTCAAAAAGGGCATGGAAAAACAGCAGAAGCTGTTTTCAAGAAATTCCGGGTCTTTGCTGAAGGACCAGGCCCAATCTGCCCAGGCACAGCGGGGACTCATAACCCTGGTAAGGCGGTTTGGCGCGGCCTACAGCGACCTGAAAAAGAGATACCGGGTGTTGGATTTCGGGGATCTGGAGCATCAGGCTCTGGATCTGCTGCTGGGGAAGGACCGTTCCGCACCCACTGCCCAGGCCCGGGAGATCGGCCGCCGGTACCGGGAGATTATGGTGGATGAATACCAGGACTCCAACGCGGTGCAGGACGCGATTTTCGGCAGCCTGACCGCGGAAAGGCAGAACTGCTTCCTGGTGGGAGATGTCAAGCAGTCCATTTATCAGTTCCGCCTGGCGGATCCCGGTATTTTTCTGGAAAAATACAAATCCTTTGTGCCTGCAGAAGTGGCAGATCCCGGTCAGGGCCGGAAGGTGCTGCTGAGCAATAATTTCCGGTCCGGCGGTGAAGTGGTGGAGGCGGTAAACCATGTGTTTGCCCAATGTATGTCCTCCGGGGTCGGCGGTCTGGAATACGGCCCGGAGGAGGCGCTGCGGGAAGGGGTGCCCCACGCAAGGCTTCCGGACAGGGCGGTGGAGTTCTACGCCTTGGAAGGCGGTGAGGACACCGGCGGCGAGGAAGCCGCTTTTGTGGCCCAACGGATTTGGGAAATGCTGGAAACGGGCACACTTATCCGGGATGGGGAAGCCTTTCGGCCTGTGACGGAGGCGGATATTGTGATTCTTCTCCGGTCTCCCGGTTCTGTGGGAGAGGATTTCCGCCGTGCGCTGGAAAGCAGGGGCATCCGCTGCGCCACCGGCGCTGGGGCGGATCTTCTGCGCACCCCGGAAATCAGCACCCTCCGGGCCATTTTGCAGACGGTTGCCAATCCCCGGCAGGATATTCCTTTGCTCAGTGCCCTGGCAAGTCCGGCCTTCGGCTTTACCGCGGAGGATCTGGCGGTGATTCGGAGCAAACAGAAAAAAGGCTGCTTTTACGATGCCATGGCCCGGAGCGGCAGCACCAAGGCAAAGGCCTTCCTGGGGACTCTGGCGGATTTGCGGGAAAAAAAGCGGCTGTGCAGCCTGACGGAGCTATTGGAGCACATTTACCTTTCCACAGGGCTGGATGCCATCTACGGGGCCCAGCCCCAGGGAGACGATGCCAAGGAAAACCTTCGCCTGTTCTTCCAGATGGCGGCGGAATATGAGCGGGGCAACCTGAGCAGTCTGGAACAGTTCCTGGAATATCTGGATGACCGGCAGGAGAAGGGCCTTTTGCGGCCCGGCGCCCCACAGACCGGTGCCGTGACCATCATGAGCATCCACAAATCCAAGGGCCTGGAATTTCCGGTGGTGTTTTTGAGCGCCCTGTCCAGAAAGTTCAACCGTAAGAGCCTGATGCAGCCCATTCTTTGCGATCCGGAGATGGGACTGGGCCTCAATGTGGCCGACCGGGAAAACCGGGTGCGGTATCCGTCTCTTGCGCGGCTGGCCATTGCCGGGAAGATGACCCGGGAAGCGGTCAGCGAGGAAATGCGGATTTTGTATGTGGCCATGACCCGGGCCAGAGACCGGTTGGTCATGACCTACGCGGCGGACAAGGCGGCGGATAAGATCCGGAACCTTGCCCAGAGACTGCCCATCAGCGGAATGGAAATGCTGTGCCAGGAGGCCCAGTGCCCGGGGCAATGGGTGCTTTTGGCGGCGCTTACGCGGACGGAATCCGGAGCGCTGCGGGCTCTTACCGGTATGACCCTGGAAGGAACGGTATCCGATATTCCTTGGAAGATTCAATATGTGGAGCATCCGGAACCGGAGACGAAGATCGGCTGTGCGATGCAGCCCGAAGGGCCCTCCATGCCGGAAGACGCGCCCCGGGCCCTTGCCCAAATGCTTGCCTACCATTATCCCCACCCGGAGGCAACCCGGGCGCCCTCCAAGCAGACAGCCACAGGCCGAAAGGGCCGGGAAAAGGATGAGGAGGCCGCTCAGGACGCCCCTCCGGCGCCGGGCTATGTCCGTCAGTGGCGGCAGCCGGCCTTTGAGGGTGCCCAAAGAGACGGCAGATCCTACGGAAACGCCATGCACCGGGCGATGCAGTATCTCCGGTTCGGGGAATGCGACAGCCTCCGGGGTGTGCAGGGAGAAATCACCCGGATGCAGGCGGAAGAGATCCTGACCGCTCAGGAAGGGGCACAGATCGACTGCGGCGCCATTGCCCGCTTTTTTGAAAGTGATCTGGGCCGGAGACTGCGGACGGCGGATTCCGTACTTAGGGAATTCAAATTCTCCATTCTGGATGGGGGCGAGAAGTACGGTCCCGGGCTGGAAGGGGAGCGTGTGCTTCTGCAGGGCGTGGTGGACTGCGCGCTGATGGAACCGGACGGAATCACCATTGTGGACTTCAAAACGGACCGGATCACCCGGGAGGCGCTTCCCCGGGCGGTGGAGCGCTATAGGCTGCAGGTGGAAACCTACCGGGAGGCCCTGGAACGGATTTTTGAAACCAAAGTGAAAAAAAGCCTTCTCTACTTTTTCCGTTTGGATGCCTTTGCGGAAATCTGAGCGGATACAGGAACTCCCCGGAAGATGATCTTCCGGGGAGCTTTTTGTCAGCGCTGGTTCTGATTCTGGTTCTGGTTCTGCTGATTCTGCTGGTTTTTGCTCTGCTGATTCTGGTTCTGATTGCGATTCTGATTGTTATTCATAACCTATTCCTCCCAAAGTAATTGCGGCGACCAGGGCCGCTAGGATAGTTTGCCCTCTTTTTCAGGCTTTATCCTTGGCGCGGAACAAAAGGCTTGCCAGCAGTCCCGCGGCAATGGCGGCGGTGATTCCACCGGCAGTGGCCTTCAGTCCCCCGGTGAAAATGCCAAGAAATCCCTGCTCGTCCACTGCCTCCTTTACGCCCTTGGCCAATAGATTGCCAAAGCCGGTCAGGGGAACGGAAGCTCCGGCTCCCGCGAACTCCGCAAAGGGTCCGTACAGCCCGGCACCGCCCAGGATGACACCGGCTACCACGTAGCATACCAGAATTCTGGCAGGGGTCAGGCCGGTTTTGTCAATGAGCAGCTGGCCAATGAGGCACAGCGCCCCGCCGATGAGAAAGGCTTTCAGATATTCCATTTCGGTTAACCTCCTTCGATCACCACGGCATGACATACACCGGGAATGGGCAATCCCTGCTGGGTCGAGGTGGGAGACAGCAGGGCACCGGTGCCGCAGAACAGAACCCGTTTCCGTTTTTTGGCGGACAGCTCGCCCAAAAGGTGGCCGCACAGGGTGATGGCGCTACACCCGCAGCCGGAACCGCCTGCGTGGACATCCTGCCTGGTGTTGTCGAAAACCATACAGCCGCAGTCCGCCAGCCTGCCCCCCAGGGAAAGACCCTCCCGGCGGCCCATCTCCAGCAGAAGCTCTTTGCCGTACTGCCCCAGGTCTCCGGTAACGATCAGGTCGTAGTCTTCCGGTGTCCGCTGCAGGTCCTGCAGATGCTGCCGGATGGTGGCAAAGGCAGCGGGGGCCATGGCGGCGCCCATGTTGTTAGCATCCTGAATGCCCAGATCCGTCACGCTGCCGATGGTGCAGGCGGTGATTTTTGGGCCGGTGCCCTGGCTGCAGACCAGAGCCGCGCCGGAACCGGTGACGGTCCACTGGGCGGTGGGGGTTCGCTGGCCACCGTAGCCCAGCGGGAACCGGTACTGCCGTTCGGAGGAGGCAAAGTGAGAGGAGGTCATGGCGACAGCCCGGTCGGCGATGCCTGCCGATACGGCCAGGGAGGCCAGCAGCAGGCTCTCCGCCATGGTGGAGCAGGCACCGTAAAGCCCCAGGTGGGGGGTGCCGGTGTTGCGCATGGTAAAGGCGGAGCCTATGCACTGGTTCAGCAGGTCGCCGGAAAACACCACATCCAGGTCCGACCGTTCCAGATGCGCTTTTTCCAGCAGCAGCCGAAGGGCGGATTCCTGCATGGCCTTTTCTGCCAGTTCCCAGCTTTTTTGCCCAAAATAGGTATCCTGACTGGTTTTGTCAAAGGTGTGCCCCAAAGGTCCTTCGGCTTCCTTCTTTCCGGCCACGCTGGCCCAGGTGGTGATCACCGGAGCATTCGGCAGAAGAAAACTGCCGCGTCCCCGTTTGTTTTCAGCCATAGCCCTACCTCCATGTTTTTTCAGAAGTATTCCCCAATAAGCATAAAAAATACACAGAGCAAACTGCTCTGTGTGTTTCTTGCGTCAGGTCAGCCGGCGGGCGCCAATGTAACACTTCAGCCAGTAGCCGGAGGTAAGATCTCCGTAGGAGACCTTGGAGCGGGAATTGGGGGCGTGAAGGAACTGGCCGTTCCCCGCGTATATGCCCACATGGGTTGGGCTTTTCCCCCCCAGAGTGGCAAAGAATACCAGATCTCCGGGCCGCAGCAGATCATTGCCCACAGGATTGCCCATTCGGGCCTGAGCGGCAACGGAACGGGGCGCCGAATAGCCCAGACTTCGCAGCACATAGTAAATGAGGCCGGAGCAATCGAAGCCCTTGGGGCTTTCCCCGCCGTGAACATAGCGAATGCCGATGTACTGCTCCGCCTCTGCCAGAATGTCCGCCCCGGTGACGGGTTCGCCGGAGGCATTCAGGGGCTTCTGACCGGAAAGCGCCTGGGCGCTGGGGGCGATGCCGGTGGACTGGCCCTCCACGAAAAATTTTGGGCTTACATTGGATGCCGCGTTTTCATAGGGAATTTCGGCAAGCTCCAGAGCCGCGGAAGGGATGTAACCGATGTCTTCTCCAAAGATCACCTTGTACCAGCCGTCATTGACCCCAATGGTGTAGCAGCGGTCGTTTTGGACCAGACTGCACAGCCCTTCGGACCGGGAATCCGGCCGTTCATACAGGACTGTCTCTTCCGGAAGGACCTGTCCATACCCCAATTCCACGTTTTCTCTCGTCAGAATGCGCAGGTATCCGCCCAGCATATAGCCCTCCTGCAGGTTATAGCTGACCCGATACCAGCCGCCCTTTTCCTTGTTCAGGATGAGCACCACTTCATTGCGCCGGGCTTTTGCAAGCTCTTTTGATTCGGTGTTTGGTTCCTCCCGGAGACGAAGGGTTTCGTAGTTCACAAAAGCAATGCCCCTGATGCCCTCCTCCTGAGCGAAGACGCCCAGGGGAAGAAGGCAGAACAGGAGCATTCCGGTCAGGATCAGGCATATCTCTTTCTTTGAAAACTGCATGAAATTTCTCCGCCTGATCCGTGCTTATTTTCCGGCCAGTGCGCGCTCCAGCCAGACACAGCCTACATCCAGCGCGGTGTACAGGCCGTCTTTCTCGCTCTTCTTGACCACACGGTCCCGGCTTCTGGCGGCGGGATCGGTGAGCTGGAGCTGGACGGAGACCCGGGTGGCAATATCGGTGTCGCCCACCTTCTTGCTTTCCAGAACCTGAAGCATGACGATATAGGCATCGGCCATGGAGCCGTAGTAGATGAGATTATCCTTCCGCATCAGCGGGTGGCCCTTATACATGAGAACAGACTTTTCTTCAGCCATCAATAGTACCTCCTGATTGTTTTCTTAAATTGTAGCACAGCGCAATAAACCCGTCAAGTCGAAAAACAAAAGGGGCGGATGCCCCTAAATCGTTTCTTTTTCCCCCTGCCGGCTCCTCCAATCCACAAAAAGGGGGCTTTTGCCCTGGCAAAAGCCCCCTGGCGGAGAGACTCAGTTGTGGTCAAAAAGGTACTCACGAACCAGTGCCTGCATCAGCTCGTCCCGGTCGATCTTGCAGATCATGCTGCGGGCACCCCCGTAGTTGGTGATGTAGGTGGGGTCTTCTGTCAGCAGATATCCGACAATCTGGTTGACGGGGTTGTATCCCTTTTGGGTCAGGGCGTCAAACACACTGCGCAGGATCATCCGCATATTCTCCTTGTCGTCGGGTACATTGAAGGTCAGAGTATCCTGATCCGTCATGGTCATCAGCTCCTTTTCAAAAGAATACGAGTATTATATCCTAAGAATCCTGCGGTGTAAAGAGTCAAAAGGAAAAATTTTGTGAACAATGGGGGAAAACCGGCAGCTTTTCCGGGACAAAAAATGTCCCCCGGTGGGGGGACAAAGGAATCAGAGCGTCTCTAATTTCTTGTTTCCGGCAGGCCGAAGCTGACGGCAATGGCATCGTCCACCATGGACATCTGCTTTTCGTCCAGCCGTCCCATGTGCTCCCGCAGCCGCCGCTTGTCAATGGTCCGGATCTGTTCCAGCAGGATCACGGAATCCTTGGATAGTCCCACACTGCCGCCGGCAATGTTGATGTGGGTCGGGAGCCTTGCTTTCCCCGTCTGGCTGGTGATGGCCGCGGCGATCACCGTAGGGGAGTGACGGTTGCCGGTATCGTTCTGCACAATGAGCACCGGACGGGTGCCGCCCTGCTCGCTGCCCACCACCGGGGACAGGTCCGCATAGAAGATGTCCCCGCGTCTGACTGTGCTGTCCATATTGCTTCACACTCCGTACAGTTCTTGCGGGATCCTTCGGAAACCCGCATCTGCGCTACCGGTTTGTATGTAACGCAGGTGACGGTATTGTTCCACCCCAGGCTCCTTTTTATACGGGCAGCGGCAAACATTCAGAAGAAATCACCCTGCCGCAAATCATCCTATGCGCCATTTTTCGATTCCGTTCGAAATCCGGTGAGCTCCATCGACAGGAATTTCTGTTCCCCGCAGCACAGCTCGGCCCGGATGGGCACACCGTTTTCCAGCCAGAGGTCCGCCTGGAGAGCATCGGCCTGAAAGCTGTCGTCAATGGTCAGCCGGGTCAGGCTGCCTTCGGTTCCCGCACTGGTCAGATTGCCGCTGCGCAGGGCCCGCAGCAGTACCCAGGGACCGCTGACGGGGGAGAGAAGACCATCTGCCATCAAGGGAAAAGAGAGGGCTTTGTCATCAAAGGTCAGCTTTCCTTTTCCAGCGGAGATGGTTCCGGTAATGCCCTGAATGCTTTCCGGCGCGGTGACCGTAAACCGGAGATCTCCGTTTTGATCTCCCAGACAGTCCAGGGTAAAGACGGAAAGGGTGTCTCCGTAATCCGCGGTGACCTTTGCCTGAAAGCCGCACAGATCGGCATTCAGAATGTTCTGCCGGAGACTCAGGGCGTCATCCGTTTTCCCGGCGCATCCGGCAAGAAGCAGAATAAGAGTAAATGCTGCGGCAAGCCGTTTCAATTACATCCCGCCTTATCTGAGAAGCTGCGGAAGGGCGGAAACAAGGTCGCTGGGGAGCATTCCATACTGGCCCAGCTCCCGGGCGCACAGATCCCCCGCGGCACCGTGGAGCCAGGCAGCGCAGGCGGCTGCTTCCAGAGGCGCAATTCCCTGACCCAAGAGAGAGGTGAGAATGCCGGCCAGCACATCGCCGCTGCCGCCTACCGCCATGCCGGGGTTGCCGGTGGTGTTGCGGTAGTCCCGGGTGCCGTCGGAAATGCAGGTCCGGTGTCCCTTCAGAAGGACAATGGAATTGCTGGCTTTGGCCGCTTCCCGGCAGGCGGCCATCCGGTCGGTGCCTGCCGGACCGAACAGCCGGGCGAATTCCCCGTCATGGGGCGTGAGGATTGTGGGGGCGGCCCTTCCGCGCAGTATATCCATATGCCCGGCAAGCAGGGTTATGCCATCGGCATCCACCACCACCGGGCACCGGGCCTGCTGCAGTACGGCTTCCAGCAGGGCAAAGGTGCTTTCACGGATGCCCAGACCCGGACCAATGAGCACCGCGTCCATTTTCGGAAGCCTTTGAAGAATTTGGGGCAGGGCGTCCATGCTGAGCATTCCGTCGGTTTCCGGCAGCGGAAAAATCACAGGCTCGTTGAGCTTCACCGCCTCAATGGCGTAGATGCTCCGGGGAACGCCCAGATATACAAGACCGGCACCGGACCGGAGGGCACCCATGGCAGCAAAGAACGGAGCGCCCGTAAAGCCCACACTGCCGCACAGCAGCAGAAGTTTTCCAAAGTCCCCCTTGTGCGCCTCCGCTTTGCGCCGGGGCAGCAGGGCGGAAACATCGGATTCGGTAAGTTCCATCATGGCAATACCTCCGTCGGGAAGGAAAAGGAGCCGTCATACCCCATACAGCTGTCCAAACTTCTTTTCCAGATAATCGGTATAGTATTTGGGATCAAATTCGCCGCAGACCTCCCGGAAGAGATCGCCGGGCTTTTTGAGACAAGCAAACCGGTGAATGTGCTGTTTCAGCCACCGGGTAATGGGCTCCAGATTTCCCTGGGCCACAAAGGGGAATATATCCCCAAGCTCACGCTCCATGACGGCCAGCATCTGGGCGCCGTAGGCGCTGCCCAGGGCATAGCTGGGGAAGTAGCCGATGCTGCCGCCGGACCAGTGGGAATCCTGAAGGCAGCCTTCCCGGTCGGAAGGCACGTCGATTCCCAGATATTCCCGATACAGCCGGTTCCAGACCGCCGGCACATCCTTCACTTCCAGAGTGCCGCCGATGAGCTGCTTTTCAATTTCATAGCGGACCATTACGTGAAGGCAGTAGGTGAGCTCGTCGGCTTCCGTTCGGATGAGGCTGGGCTGGGCCTTGTTTACGGCCCTGTAGAACATTTCTTCCGTCACACCCTCCAGCTGACGGGGAAAATGCGCCTGCAGATAGGGGAAGATGGCATGTACAAAGGCAGGGCTTCTTCCGATGATGTTCTCGTAAAACCGGCTCTGGCTTTCATGGATGCCCATGGATACGCCGCCGGAGAGCAGGGTGTAGTTGTAGCAGTCGTCACAGCCCAGCTCGTAGAGGGCGTGACCGCCCTCGTGAATCACCGAATACATGGAGCAGGCCAGGTCGTTTTCAAAATAGTGGGTGGTGATGCGCACATCCCGGTTATTGAAATTGGTGGTAAAGGGATGCTCCGTTTCCCCGATGCCGCAGTAGGCCCGGTCCAGCCCCATGAGCGCCATCAGGTAGTCCGAGAATTTCCGCTGCTCCTCCACAGGGTAAACCCGGTGCAGGAAGCTGTCGTCAATCTGGGGGACACGCCGGATTTTTTCAATCAGCGGCACGATGGTACCCCGGAGCCGGGCGAAGAATTTGTCCAGGGTTTCCATATTCATGCCCTCTTCGTACTCGTTCAGCAGGGCGTCATAGGCGGGAAGGTCCGGGTTATAGTAGCCCGCGAATTTCCGGTTGAATTCCACAATCTGTTCCAGGATGGGGCAGAAGGAGGAAAAATCGTTTTCCGCTTTTGCCTTGTGCCAGACGGCGTCGGCTTCATTGAGCAGTACGTTGTAGCGAATGAATTCCTGGGCGGGGATCCGCTGCATCCGGTCGTATTCCTTCCGGGCCTGCTCCAGCTCCCGCTTCTGAAGCTCGGTCAGTTCTTCCAGGTGGGACTGAAGATAGTCAAAAAGTACACCGTTTTCCTTGCCTACGGTCAGATCGTAGACAACGCCGCTGAGCACTTCCATGGTTTGGCCCCGGCCCTCCCAGGAGCCTTCCGGCGCCGCGGTGACGGCATCCAGACTGAGAACGCCCATGGCGTGACGGTAGGCGCTTAGGGTTTTCTGGTAGCGGTCAAAGGCTTCCAGTGCCTGGGTAAGTGTTTGATATTCCATATAGATCGGTCCTTTCCGCGTTTTTCCTAACCATACCACGTTTTCCATTTCCGAGTCAACCAAAAAACGGGGATATTTTTGAAAAACACTTGCAAAACAGAACGGGGTGTGTTAGTATAAACCCGTTGCTTCAAAAGCTGCGATTGGGCTGCCCTGTGCTGGCAACACGCCTTTCAGAGAGAGCGGGATGGTGGGATCCGCTTGCGTGCAGGATGTGGGCTTTCTCCCAGGAGCCGCCGCCTGAAAGGGTTTTTCGAGTAGGGAGGGTCGGGTGACGCCGTTATCCGTCTGGGACGTGTCTGCGTCCGAAAAGCGCACTGCACAGCAGTGAATTGCGGGTGGTACCGCGGAAGGTTTGCCTTTCGTCCCGAACTGTCGGGAGGAAAGGTTTTTTGTTTTGTTAGGAGGACACAACATGAAAGAACAATTGGAAAGCATTCGTCAGCAGGCGCTGGCCGCTCTGGAGGATGCCGC
>JAXEMQ010000190.1:0-4121 GCA_034099845.1 Faecousia sp. | reverse complement strand
GTGGTGCTTGTCCGCGTGGGGATGGAACACGCCCAGGGGATGCTCATCCGTGGTGATGTTGCACCGCAGCACCAGATCCAGCTCAAACAGATCCCCTCTGCGCCGGGCAATGGGCGTGATGGTGTTGTGGGGTTCCCCATGGGAGAAGGCAACAATGCCCTGGCTCTCATCGGAGTAGCCCCGCCAGGCAAGGAGAATCTTTTCCGCCAAAAGGGACAGACGTTTGGGATCCCTGCCGTCCAGACGGATGACACTCATGGGCCACTTTACGATGCCTGCCTGGACATCCTCAAAGCCCCTGAAAGAAATGGCGGTTTCCACCTGGGCCCGCTCCATGGCAAAGGTATAGTGTCCTCCCTGGAAGTGCTCATGGCTGAGAATGGAGCCGCCCACAATGGGAAGGTCCGCATTGGAGCCCACAAAGTAGTGGGGGAAAGCGGTGACGAAATCCAGGAGCTTGTCAAAGGCGGCCCGGTCAATTTTCATGGGGACGTGTTCCCCGTTGAAGACGATGCAGTGCTCATTGTAGTAGACATAGGGGGAGTATTGCAGATACCAGTCGCTTCCGCCGATGGTGATCGGGATGATGCGGTGGTTTGCCCGGGCGGGGTGGTTCATCCGGCCGGCATAGCCCTCATTCTCCCGGCAGAGCTGGCACTTGGGGTAACCAGCCTGAGGGGCGTTTTTGGCTGCGGCGATGGCCTTGGGGTCCTTCTCGGGTTTACTCAGATTGATGGTGATGTCCAGCTCACCGTAATCGCTCCGGTATTTCCAGCGAAGATCCCTGGCAATGCGGTACCGGCGGATATAGTCTGTGTCACAGCTGAAGCGGTAGTACCAGTCCGTTGCCTCCCGGGGAGAAAGCGCGTACTTTTCCCGGAAGGTGCGGATGACTTCTCTGGGCATGGGGGTCAGAGCACCCATAATCCGGGTGTCAAAAATATCCCGGGCGGTGATGTTGTCTTCACACAGGCCCTTTTCACAGGCGTAGTCCAGAATACCGGCCAGGATCTCCTCCAGATCTTCGCTGAGAAGCTCCTGAGAGGGGGTGTAGTCATCCAACCGCAGCAGATCCAGCAGTCGGTTGGTGGCAACCTGGTGGTCTGCCGGTTCGCACAGGCCGGTATTCATGGCGTAGGAAACCAGGGAGTCAATGCATGTTTCGATTCTCATGGGTGTCACTCCTCAACCAGCATTTCCACGCCGCCCTGGGGACGGATGGACAGCACATGGCAGGCGCCCTGGCCCAGCGCGGCGTCCATTCCGGAACGGAAGGATTCCAACAGGTCAAAGGGAACAAAGGCCTGGACGGTCCCGGCAAAGCCGCCGCCGTGGACCCGGTAGGCTCCCCGGCCCTGGAGGTAGTGCTCGCACAGCGCCAGAGCCAGGGCCACATCCTGATGCTCGGTATAACCCGCAGGGATCACATTCTGTAAATACATATAGGAGGAATAGCCGCTCTGCTTGACGAGAGACAGGAAGCTGTCGAAATCACCGCTGCGCAGGGCCGCAACCTGCCGGGGGACTCTTGCGTTGTCCTGGTAGAAATGGATGGCCCGCAGCACCGCCCGGTCGGGGCAGACCTTGCGAAGGGTAGGAATGGCGGCGTAGAATTCATGCTCGGGAATCTGGGTCAGCACTTCTTTCCCGAAGAAGGTGCAGACTTCCTTCAGTTCTCTGGGAATGGCGGCGTATTCGTCCGTCAGGTCGGCGTGGCTTGCCTGACTGTCGATGATGCACAGGGCATGGCCGCAGGAGGAAAAATCGAAGTCCACAGGCTCAATGACGGGATGCTCCCTGTCAAGGAAATCGATGGTTACCAGATTGCCTACGGCAGAGGCGGTCTGATCCATGAGGCCGCAGGGCTTGCCGAAGAAGACATTCTCCGCGTACTGGCCGATCTGGGCGATTTCCGGCTGGGAAACCTGTCCGTCAAAGAACAGCCCATTGACAATGGTGCCGATCAGCACTTCAAAGGCGGCGGAGGAGCTCAGGCCGGAACCGGGGAGCACAGTGGATTCGCAGTAGGCATCGAAGCCGGAAACGGGGCATCCCAGCGCAGCGAATCGGGCGCACACACCCCGAACCAGTGCGGGGGTGGTGTTGATTTCATCCGCCTGGGGGGTGAGGGACTTCAGAGAAACGGTGCACAGGGGATAGCCCTTGGAGAGGATCCGTACGGTATCGGTGCCGTTCGCCCGTACAGCCGCCCGGGTATCCAGATTCACGGCAGCGGCCAGCACCCGGCCCCGCTGATGGTCCGTGTGATTGCCGCCGATTTCGGTACGTCCGGGAGCGGAGAAATACCGCTGGGGTTCCTGACCAAACTGGGCAACAAACCCCTGGTCCAGGACTTTTTTCTGCGCTTTGGAAAGAATAAGGCTGGGTGTTGACATGGAAAAACCTCCCACTATTTCGTATCGCCCGCAGGCCAAAACATAGATACGATCATTATACAGGATTCCGGCAGAAAAGGAAAGGGGAAAGCATTCTTTTGTGAGAAAAAGAGGGGGAAAAAAGAAAAAGAAAAAATCCAAAAAAGATGCTTGACTTTTTTGAAAGCTGTGCTATAATACAGAAGTCGTGAGCGACACGGCAAAAATATGGGGGTATAGCTCAGCTGGGAGAGCGCTTGAATGGCATTCAAGAGGTCAGCGGTTCGATCCCGCTTATCTCCACCACGAGTCCTGAAAACCAACGGTTTTCAGGACTTTTCCTTTTGTTTTTTGGAGGATTTACCGTCTTTTCTGCCTTTCCGCGAACCGGGGTGTATCGCCCCGGTTCGCGGTACTTTTCGTACCAGAATTGTACCAGAATTAGGCTGGTTCCAATGCGTCCAATGTGTCTGGATGGGACGTGTCCCGGCGGTTTGAAAACGCGGCGGAAAATTTGCCGATTGCTTCCTGCCGGATAGGCTCCTGAACGTGGAGGTAATGGACTGTCATATCCACATCGGCGTGTCCCACGATGCTCTGAATGGTAGCCAGATCAACGCCCAATGCCTGCATCTGGGAAACGTAGGTGTGCCGGCAACTGTGGGGCGTCAGCGGGCGCACACCTTCCACGCTTCTCACTGCCTCGTCAAATTTCTTCCGGAAGGTGGAGGGGTTGCAGGGCATGTTGAGCTTGCGCATCTCCCAGATGAACTTCTTGTCCGTCTCCCGCAGCAGTTTGGCACAGTAACGAACGTTCTCCGGCACCGGGATGCAGCGGTAGCTGTCGAAGGACTTGGGCGTTCCGATTTTTGCTGTGCCCTTCTCCATAACCACCGCCTGCTCAATGGTGATTGTGGAGCCGTCCTCGGCAATGTGACGAGGTTCCAAAGCCAGCAGCTCCTGGGTTCGCATTCCTGTGCCCAGCATCAACCGGATGCTCCAGCCGATCTGGTTTTCGGGAAGGTTGTCCATGAGAAGCTGGACTTCTTCAGCTGTGAAGGCTTCCTTCCGTCTGGGTGGGCCCTTACGCATTTTCTCGGCGAACCGCACCGGATTCTTGGGGATCAGATCGTTTGCCTCGGCCTTGTTGAAAATCTGGAACAGCATTCCCCGGCAATGGGCAAGGCAGGAATCAGAGCGCCCCTCCCGTCGGAGCTTTTTCAGAAGCTGCTCCACATCGTAGGCCTTAATTTCCGCCAGCTTTCTCCGGGAGAAACCGTTTTTCAGCAGGCACAGGGTGTACTTGTAGCTTTCTTGGGTGGTGGGTTTGATGTTGTCCAAGTGGCTGTCGTACCAGATGTCCGCCCACTCCGGGAAGGTATAATCCATCCCGGACAGCAGTCCTGCCTCCTTCGCCCGGCAGTAGGCCTGCATTTTCTTTTTTACTTCGGCTTGGGTATCGCCGTAAAAGGATTTGTATTTTCGTTTGCCGTTGGACTGAAAGCCATCCATGATGGTGCATTCCCAACGACCGTTTTTTCTGCGGCGAATGGTTCCCTCGCCGTTGGTTCTTCTCTTTGCCATTAAACTCCTTTCCGCTGGCAAGCAGAGTGTTTCGTCACCCTGATTGTACAGCATGACAGATGGTTTTGTAAAGGATGCAGCGGTGCAACTTCGCCGAATTTTTCGGCGAAGTATCAAACCGCCGTGCGGTATGTGCGATTGGTGCGATAATCAGGCACCGGG
>JAXEMQ010000177.1:0-3783 GCA_034099845.1 Faecousia sp. | reverse complement strand
GTTGTTTTTCAGCAACACACAGCCCTTCTCCGCCGCCTCCCGGGCGGTTGCCAGGTGCTCCCCGCATTCAACGACGCTGTAGGGAATTTCATCGAAGTCGGTGTGCTGGCCCTCCATAATGCCCAGCAGATACCGGGTGGTAAACAGCCGGACGGCAGCCCTGCGGATGTCCTCCTCCGTCACCAGTCCCTGGTGCAGGGCGGTGATCAGGCAGCGGTAGGTGCAGCCGCAGTTCAGGTCGCAGCCTGCCTTCAGCGCCATGGCGGTGGATTCTGCGGGGGTATCGGTTACATGATGGTTTTCGTGGAAATCACGGACTGCCCAGCAGTCGGAGACCACATGGCCCTGGAACCCCCACTCCTCACGGAGGATCTGCTTCAGCAGCTCGGTGCTTCCGTTGCAGGGTTCGCCGTTGACCGCGTTGTAGGCGCCCATGACGGACTCCACGTCCGCTTCCTTTACCGCCGCTTCAAAAGCAGGAAGGTAGGTATCCTCCATATCCCTGCGGGAAATATCCACATTGAAGCTGTGCCGCAGGGCCTCGGGTCCGGAATGGACCGCGAAATGCTTAGCGCAGGCGGCGGTTTTCAGGTACTCCCCATCCCCTTGCAGGCCCCGGATGTAGGATTTGCCCAGAACCGTCGTCAGGTAGGGGTCTTCGCCGTAGGTTTCGTGGCCCCGGCCCCAGCGGGGGTCGCGGAAAATATTGATGTTGGGGCTCCAAAAGGTCAGTCCGTGGTAGATGTCCCGGTCTCCTCTGGGGGCCAGGGCATTGTACTTGGCCCGTCCCTCGGTGGCTGCCACATCCCCCAGACGGCGGATGAGGTCCTCGTCAAAAGTGGCAGCCATGGCAATGGCCTGGGGGAAACTGGTGGCCGTACCGCCCCGGGCAACGCCGTGGAGGGCTTCGTTCCACCAGTTGTATTCGGGAATACCCAGCCGGTCAATGGCCGGCGCGTCAAACCGCAGCTGGCTGGCAGCCTCCAGCATGTCCATCCGGGCAACCAGTTCTTCAGCTTTCTTCTTCGCTTCCGCTCGATTCATATGTCTCCTCCGTTTTCTTCAGGCTGGGGTCAAAGATGCGGAAAATCCGCAGGGTGATTTTGCTTGCAAGCCATGCGGGGAAGGAAAAGCCCCACATGATGAAGAGGGATCCCGCGCTGAGCACGATGTTAAACGGCACCAGCAGGCAGAAGGCCGCCAAAGCCGCCCAAACCAACCAGATCAGCAGCATCCACCCCGGGGCGCAGAACGCCATGGCGAAGGCGTTCTTGATGATGTTCTTCAGGCTGTTGCGGTAGTAGGACTGAATGGGGACGGCCAGCGTAAGCATTACCGCGATGGCGGCGCAGAGCACCACGGAAAGGGCCAGATACAGGGTATGCAGGGTGCCTTCCATGGCTCCCGCAAACCGCCAGTCCACATACACCACAAGGGCCATGGCAATGGAAATCAGCCACAGCGCCGTAGCCTGCAGAAAATTCTCCTTAAAGGATTCAAAATAAGTCTTCAGAATCGGGACATCTCCCTCCCGGACATACCGAAGCAGCACAGCATAAGCTGCGCTGCTTGCGGCTCCGACGGTGACAATCGGCAGTGACGTAAACAGCCACAGCAGATTCACCGCTAAAAGATCTCCCAGAAACCGAAGTCCGTCCACAATTTTTGCCAGGAACGGATGCTTCGCTTCCCATCTCATCCTTTCACGCCACCCAACGCAACACCGGCAATGATGTACTTAGACAGTGCGAAGTAGATGATGAACAGGGGCAGAACGGTCAGGGTCAGGCCCAGGTAAACCGCGCCGTACTCAACCTTGTAGATGTCGCCCTTCAGCTGGGATACCATGATGGGCATGGTGTACAGCTCATTTCTGGTCAGCAGAATGCTGGGCAGGAACAGCTGGTTCCAGCTGTTGACGAAGCAGAAGATGGCCTGGGTCGCCATGGCGGGCTTCATGATGGGCATGGCAATCTGATTGAAGGTGCGGAATTCCTTGGAACCGTCAATACGGGCGGAATCCAGCAGCTCCAGAGGCAGGGATGCCAGCATGAACTGACGCATGAAGAACACGGAGGACGGCGCCGCGATGGCGGGTATGATCAGTGCCAACAGGTTGTTGGTCAGGCCGATCTTGTACATGAACTGATAGGTACCGATGGAGGTAACCGTGGGAGGAATCATCATGACGCACAGAATCAGCGTCAGGAATGCGTCCCGCATCTTCCAGCGGTAGGCAACCAGCGCGTAGGCGGTCAGGGTGGAGAAGTAAACGGTGCACACCGTAGCGCCGGCAGAGATGATGAAGGAGTTCATAAAGCCACGGCCGGGGTTAAAGGTCTTTCCGCCGAATACCGACCAGTTCTGAAGCAGATACTTGGAGGGAATCAGAGAAACAGCGTGGGTCTGAATCTCAGGGGTGTTACGGGTGGAGTTCACGACCATGATGACAAAGGGGAACAGGCTCAAAATGGTCAGGACAATCAGAACAATGTAAATCAGCGTCTTTACGACGGGACTCTCTTTACGGCTATGTAATCTGGACATATGATAGCCTCCTCTCAGTCTTTATCCCGCATCATGTAGAACACAATTGCGGAGCAGACGGCAATGATCAGGAACAGGATCATGGACGCTGCCGCGGCACGGTTGTACATGTAGCTGCCGGCAAAGGCCTGGTCGTAGATGAATACGCTGACGGTGGTTGTGGCACGGTTGGGGCCGCCTGCCAGGTACATCTTGGGAATATCGTACATGCTCAAGCCGCCGATCATGGAGGTGATCAGGGTGTAGATCATGATGGTCTTCAGATTGGGAATGGTGATCTGCCAGAACATCTGCCAGTTGTTGGCGCCGTCGATCTCGGCAGCCTCGAAGATCTCGGGGTTGATGCCCAGAACGCCGGAAATCAGGATGATCATGGTATAGCCATACCACATCCAGAACTGGATAAAGGAAACGGTCAGCCGGGCTGCCGTCTGGCTTACCTGGAAGTTAAAGGAACTGTCCAGAACCCCCCAGGATACCAGCAGGTCGTTAACAGGGCCCTTTGGGTAGGCAAACAGGGCGTTGAACAGAATGGCCACGGTTGCCGCGGTGATGATGTTGGGCATGTAGAAGACAACCTTAAAGAAGCCCTGGCCCTTGATCTTGTTCCGGCGGCTGGTGAACCAGGCCGTCAGCAGCAGTGCCAGACACATCTGGGGAATAAAGTTGACAATCCACAGCACAAGGGTATTCTTCAGGGCCAGGCGGAAGGTATCGCTGCCCAGAACGGTTTTGAAGTTCCGGAAAATATCGCCCTGCAGGAAGTGCCAGGTGGTGTTGCCCAGGCCCTTGCAGTCGGTAAAGCCCAGAATCGCGGTGTTGATGGTGGGATACAGGTGGAAGATCAGAAAGATCACAACAAAGGGGATGCTGAACAGGTAGCCATACTTCGCATAGCTAAAGCCGTGTTTTTTTGTTTTTTCCATGGTTCGTGCGCTCCTCGGAATGGATTTTGCTCCGCGGACCGGATAGGAAAAAAAGACCGGAAAACCGATCTGCTTTTCCTATCCGGCACCCGGATTTGGCCTCTATCCTTTAAAAAGGGGGGATAGCGGCCGCTATCCCCCCCGCAAGGTTTGGATACTGGTAGAAACCTTTGCTTACTTCACGATGATGTCCAGCTTGTCGCCGACAGCGGTCTTGAAGGAAGAAATGGCCTCGTCACGAGTCATGGTGCCGGCAGTGTAAGCACGGACAGCCTCACGCCAAGCGGTGTTGATGGTCTCGTCGTACTGG
>JAXEMQ010000174.1:0-24928 GCA_034099845.1 Faecousia sp. | reverse complement strand
ATTGAGAGCTACCGCCGGGCCAAGAATGCCACCATTCTCATGGTCAGCCATTCCATGGAGGATGTGGCCAGGCTCACGGACCGGCTGCTGGTAATGAACGGCTCCAGGCTTGCCATGGACGGCACTCCTTCGGAGGTTTTTGACCGGGCGGAGGAGCTGGTGACCATGGGCCTGAACATTCCCCAGGTGACCCAGGTATTTCTGCGTCTGCGTCAGCTGGGGGTGGAGGTGCCCAATGTGTACACCCTGGAGGGCGCTGTGGAGGCGCTGTGCGCCTTAAAGGAGGGGAAGGGCCATGCTTAAAGACATTACCCTGGGCCAGTATTTCCCCGGAAGTTCCGTCATTCACCGGCTGGACCCCAGAACCAAGCTGATTTCCGTGGTGATTTACATCGTGGCCCTGTTCTGCGCCGAGAGCTGGGTATCCTACGGGGTGATGCTTGCCTTCCTGCTGGCGGCCATCACCATCTCCGGGATCCCGCCCAAATCCATTGTCCGGGGCATGAAGCCTCTGATCGTGATTCTGATTTTCACCGGCGTGCTGAACCTGTTCTATACGGATACGGGCAGGGTGCTGGTGCGTTTCTGGAAGCTGTCCATCACCGACGACGGCCTGAAGCGGGCCATCCTTATGACCGGCCGGATCCTGATGCTGATTTCCGGCACCTTCCTGCTGACCTACACCACCTCCCCCATCGCCCTGACTGACGGCCTGGAAAGCCTGCTGAACCCGCTGAAAAAGCTCCATGTGCCGGTTCACGAGCTTTCCATGATGATGTGCATTGCCCTGCGGTTCATTCCCACCCTGATTGAGGAGACCGACAAGATTATGTCCGCCCAGAAGGCCCGGGGCGCGGACTTTGAAACCGGCAGCATCATCGACCGGGCAAAGGCCCTGATCCCGGTGCTGGTGCCCCTGTTTATCAGCGCCTTCCGCCGGGCGGACGAGCTGGCAACGGCTATGGAGTGCCGGTGCTACCAGGGCGGCGAGGGAAGAACCAAAATGAAGCTTTTGCGCTACGGCCGCAACGACTTCCTGGCCTTCCTGGCCGAAGCTGTGCTGCTGGCGGCGGTGATTTCTCTGGCTGTGCTGGGACTGTGAGGCCGGTATGCGTAATATTGCTCTGTTTTTAACCTATCTCGGCACCCGTTATCACGGCTGGCAGGTCCAGAAAAACCTGCCCACGGTGGCGGAGACGGTGGAAAAGGCGGCAGCCCGGATCGTGGGCCACAGCGTCCATGTTACCGGCTGCGGCCGTACCGACGCGGGGGTGCACGCCCTGTGCTATGTTGCCAATTTCCGGACCGACTCCACCATTCCCGTGGACCGGCTGCCCTACGCCCTCAATACCCATCTGCCCTGCGACATTGTGGTGACCAGGGCCTTTGAGGTGGGGGAGCATTTCAATGCCATCGGCTCCTGCGTCCGCAAGGAGTATACCTACCAGATCTACAATTCCCGGCTGAAGGACCCCTTCTATGTGGACCGGGCCTGGTTCTATCCCCGGCATCTGGATGAAGGGGTCATGCAGGCGGCGGCGGACCAATTTGTGGGCACCCACGATTTTGCTGCGGTGCGCAGTGTGGGCACCGATGTGAAGTCCACGGTCCGCACGGTGTACCATTACCGGGTGGAGCGCCGGGGGAATCTGGTGCTTCTGAAGGTCTGCGCCAACGGCTTCCTCTATAACATGGCCCGGGCCATGGCAGGCACCGTGGTCTATGCCGCGGAGGGGAAGATCCGCCCGGAGGAGATCGGCGCCATTCTGGATTCCGGAAACCGCACCGCCGCGGGGCCCACGGTGCCTCCGGGGGGCCTTTACATGACCCACCTGTGGTACGACGACGGCACGGACCGGTTTGAATGTGAAAGCGAAGACCGGTTTTTTTAGCTGCCAGCCTCCCGCTTTGGGGGTGGTGACCGACCCTGCGGGGCCGGAGGGAGTGCCGCTTCCTTCGGTAGGGCACCCTCTCAGTCGCGGCATACGCCGCGCCGGCTCTCCCAGAGGGAGCGCCAAGACCTGCCTCCAGGTTTCGGCAGAACCAAGAGATCTTTGAAACTTGACCCGCCCTGCGGAATTCCGCGGGGCGGGTTTTTGACCGCTTTCTTTTTGCTGCTGTGGTAACATGGGGTTTCGAAAGGGGGTGCCGTCCATGAAAACCCTGTGGTATGATTTCCGCCATGCCCTGTGCATGGGGCTGATGGTTCCCATGCTGCTGATGCCCACTCTGCTGCGGCTGTTTGGAGGGCCGGGAGAAATGCCGGAATTCTCGGCGCCGGAAGAGGGCTTTGACGGTTCGGTCTCCGTCACACTGGCGGGCGGGGAGGTCCAAAGTCTTGAGGAATACCTGACCTGCGTCCTTCTGGGGGAAATGCCCGGGGATTTCCCGGAGGAAGCCCTGAAGGCCCAGGCCGTGGCCGCCAGAACCTATACCAGAAAGGCAATGACCACCGGCAGAAAGCACGATGGAGCGCTCTGCACCGACGCCGGCTGCTGCCAGGCTTTCCGCACCCCGGAGGAATACCTGCGTCAGGGGGGCACCCGGGAGAATCTGGACCGGGTCCGGGAGGCGGTGGGAGCCACCGACGGTCTGGTGCTGACCTACGAGGGGGACTACATTGAAGCCACCTTCTTCTCCTGCTCCGGCGGCCGGACGGAGGACGCGGCAGAGGTGTGGGGCGTGGACTATCCCTATCTGCGCGCCACCGACAGCCCTGGGGAGGAATGGGCAAGTTCCTACCGAGACACCACCCTTTATTCCCGGCAGGAGCTGGAGGAAAGCCTGGGCATCACCCTCTCCGGAGAAGCCTCCGGCTGGCTGGGGACCCTGGAGCGGACCCGGGGAGGCGGGGTGAAAACCCTGGTTTTGGGGGATCGGGTCTTTTCCGGCACGGAGCTCCGGGAAAAGCTCCGGCTGCGGTCCACAGCCTTCACGGCGGAGCCGGAGGGAACGGGACTCCGGTTTGAAACCCAGGGCTACGGCCACCGGGTGGGCCTGAGCCAGTGCGGGGCCAACGCCATGGCCCGGGAGGGCGCTGATTTTCGGGAGATTCTGGCCCATTACTACCCCGGAACCCGTGTGGAATCCGAACCGATTGGGAAAAGCGTTGAAAATTAGAGGAACCTGTGGTATAATAATTGTTCAATAAAACCAATCGGAGAGGGTGATCCCATGAAACTAACCATTGACGGGCGGGAGGTTCTGGCACGGAAGGAACAGAGCCTGTTGTCTCTTGTGCGGGAGGCGGGGCTGGATTCGGAATTGCTGTCCGCCCGGCCTCTGGCGGCCAGAATCGCCGGTGAGGTATTTACCCTGAACTATATCCCCCTGCGGGAAAAGGACGGGGAAGGGGACCGGCCCTCCATGCGCCGGGCCATGGCGGCCTCCCAGGGGGTGATCCATCTGCTGCGCTGCCGGGATTCCGCCGGACGGGATGTGTATGTCCGCACGGCTCAGTTCGTCATGTTCCTGGCCCTCAGCCGGCTCTGGCCCAAGGCCACCTGCACCATGGACTGCACTCTGGGCTCCAGCGTGTTTGTATCCGTCAGAGGGGCGGAGGATTTTTCCGCCGCCAGGCTCAAGGAGCAGGTGGCGGCCATTGTCCGGCAGGACATTCCCCTTCTGCGCCGCAATGTGAAAAAGGACGCGGCCATCGCCCGGTACAGGGCCCAGGGCAGGGAGGACAAGGCAAGGCTCCTGACCTGGCTGGAACGGGATTCCTGCAGTGAATACGGCTACGAAGGGTATTCCGACAATTTCTTCGGAGAAATGGCGCCCTCCACCGGGTATCTTACCGTGTGGGATGTGCTGCCGGCTGACGGCGGCTTCCTCTTTGTCTACCCCGATGAGCTGGAGCCGGACAGGCTGGCAAAGCTCTCGCCCATGCCCCAGCTCTTCGGCGTCTTCTCTGAGGGAGAGCGGTGGTGCCGGCTGATGGAGTGCGAAAATGTGGCGGACCTCAACGAGCGGACCGTTTCCGGCCGGATCCGGGAGCTGATCCGGGTGAACGAGGCCCTCCATGAAAAGCGGTTTTCCCAGGTGGCGGATATGGTCTGCGGCCGGGGGGCCAGGGCGGTGCTGCTGGCGGGGCCCAGCTCCTCGGGAAAAACCACCTCGGCCAACCGTCTGGCAACCCAGCTGCGGGTCTACGGAAAAAAGCCGGTGCTCATGAGCCTGGATGACTACTACATTGACCGGGACAAAATCGCCCCCGGCCCCGACGGCAAGGTGGATCTGGAGCACATCAACACCCTGGACTGCGCCCTGTTCCGGCAGGATCTGCAGCAGCTTCTGGAAGGGAAGGAAGTGAGCCTTCCCACCTTCAATTTCCTGACCGGGAAACGGGAGTGGCACGGGGAAAAACTGAGACTGAATGCGGATTCCGTGGTCATTGTGGAGGGGCTCCACGCCCTGAATCCGGTGATGCTGCCGGAAAATGTGGAGAAAAACCTGATTTTCCGGATGTACGTCAGCCCGCTGCTGCCCCTTAATATGGACGATCACAACCGGATCCCCACCAGCTACCTGCGGCTGCTGCGGCGGATTGTCCGGGATTACGAAACCCGGGGCTCCTCCGTCCAGCGGACCCTGTCCATGTGGGAGTCCGTCCGGCAGGGAGAGAAGCGGTGGATTTTCCCCTTCCAGGAAAACGCGGACGTGATTTTCAACAGCTCCACCCTCTATGAGCTGGCGGTGCTCAAAAAGCACATCTACCCTCTGCTTGCCGCCGTCCAGCCGGAGGATGCCTGGTTTGACGAGGTCCGCAACATCGTAAAAATCCTGGACTTCGTTGTGGAAGCCCAGGTGGATGACGAAATCCCCCCCACCAGCCTGGTGCGGGAGTTCATCGGCGGGAATACGTTTTATCGATAAGAAGAGGGGAACTTGATCAAATTGTCAATTCAATAAATCCTCCTTTCCTTTATGTACGGAATCTTGCCTTCCCGCTGGCGGCCTGCAAAAAAACCCCTGCACACAACCGTGCAGGGGGTGAGCTTGTCGAAAAACCCCTTCGGGCTTTTCCGCCAGTTTTTGCAGTCTGCTGCGCGCATAATTTGTTCGCCATAGGCGAACAAATTCCACACTTGCAGCCTGAGATGAATTTTCTGCCAGGTACACGCCCCGGCAGAAAATGATTCGGATTCTTTTCGCTGCTGACGCAGCGAACTCTGCGAGGCTATTTTGAAAGTCTGAACCCCCTGCACACAACCGTGCAGGGGGTGATACTGTATTTTCTTATGCCACAGGGGGGCAGGGAAATTTCAGAAGCAGGGAGACAATCAGGCACAGGAAGACCGCGCCGAAGCCGCAAACCATCCAGAAGCTCCGGCGGCGGACCAGTTCACCGGTGATGAACAGCCAGGCCAGACTCAGCAGGGAGGCAAGAGTGGCCACAATTGCGGCGATTACCCGAACCACGGCCCAGCCCTTCGCGGAGAAGACCAGAAACAGGACAAAAACCAGCGCATCAACAAGAAGAACCCTGGTCATCAGGCGGTCAAGTTCCCGATAGCGATTTCTCTTTCCCACGTTGCATCCCTCCGGCGGACGAAATTCTAGAAGTATCTTATCATAAGCTGTCGGAAAATGCAATCGTTTTGAGACAAAACGTTAATTTTTTTATTCTCCCTTGCAGAGCAGGGAAAAAGATGGTATAATACCAAAAAATACGCAAAAGTTTGTATCCGGCGGGAAAGACGGGCTTTTCCCCGGTGGGAAGAAAAGGAATTTGTCTATGTCGGAACCCCAATACCGGTTGGAGGGCATCGTTCACACCCGGAATGAAACCATGGAGGACTTTGAGGGTCCTCTGGACGTGATTTTTCTGCTGCTGAGCAAGAATAAAATAGAGATTCAGGACGTGTCCATTACGGCGATTCTGGAGCAGTATCTGGCTTATCTGGAGGAAATGAAGCGGCTGGATATGGAGATTGCCAGTGAGTTCATTACCATGGCCTCCCACCTGATGCTGATCAAAACCAAGATGCTTCTGTCCGCCGCCGAGCAGCAGGAGGCGGAGGACGAGCTGGACCAGCTGCGAAAGACATTGATTGAGCGCCGCCGGAAGGAGGCCATGGAGCAGATCCGTCTGGCGGTGGCCGAGCTGGAGCCCAGAAACGAAATCGGCCGGTGCATCTTTACCAAGGAGCCGGAGCCCCTGCGAAAGGCCGAGGGCTACCGCTATCAGCACGAGGTAAAGGACCTGCTCCGGGCGCTGGAGCTGATCTCCGAGCGCAGCCGGCGGCAGCTTCCCCCGCCCACCCAGAATTTTAAGGGCATCGTGGGCAAGGAGCCCTACCCCGTGGCGAAAAAATCCGGCGAGGTTCTGCGCCAGCTGCTCCTGCGGGGTGTGGAAAAGCTCAAGGCCCTGTTCCGGGGAAATAAGAGCCGGTCGGAGGTGGTGGCCACCTTCCTGGCCATCCTGGAGCTGTGCAAAACCAATGCCATTTCCCTGGAGGACGACAATTCCGGGGAAAACCCCAACGTCCGTCTGATGGACCGGAATCAAGCCATGGAAGGAGAGAGCAACTGATGGAACAGGAACAGCTGATGCGCATTCTGGAGGCCATCCTCTTTGCCGCCGGAGAGCGGGTAGAGGTTGCCCGCCTGGCCCAGGTGCTGGAGCTTGACCCCAAGGAGATCATCCAGGCGGCAGACAGACTCTCCGACGAGCTGGCCTATGAACGCCGGGGCATCCGGATTCTGCGGCTGGAAAACGGCTACCAGATGGTATCCTCCGGCGAAATGGCCGACTATATTACAAAAACCCTGGAAACCCGGAAGCCCCCCAAGCTCTCCTCCTCCCAGCTGGAAACCCTGACGGTGATTGCCTACTACCAGCCGGCCACGAAGGCCATGGTGGAGCAGATCCGGGGAGCGGACAGCTCCTATTCCGTGGCGGCGCTGATGAACAAAAAGCTCATTGAAGAGGCAGGCCGGCTGAATGTGCCGGGCCGCCCCATCCAGTATCGGACCACCCCGGATTTTCTGCGGACCTTTGGCCTTTCCTCCCTGGAGGAGCTGCCCCCCATTGATAAGATTGCCTTCGGCGAGCCCATCGAGCTGCCGGAAGAGGGGACGCCGGAACCCCCCGCCGGGGAGGGATAAACCATGGGCTGGCTGATTTTTCTCGCCATCCTGATTGGGCTTGGATGTGTGCCCCTGGGTGTGCGGCTTCGCTATGATGAAGACGGCCCCCTGGCGGCGGTGCTGCTGGGCAGGCTCCCCATTGTGCTCTATCCCCTTCCCGGCTGGCTGAAAAAGCTGACCTCCCGGGAGAAAAAAGACGGGGAGAAGAAACCGAAGAAAGAAAAACCCAAAAAAGAAAAGCCCCCAAAGGATACCGTCGGGGAAGCGCCCCAGGGCGGCTCCTGGAAAAAGTTTCTGCCCCTGGTTCGGCTGGGCCTCCATTTTCTGGGGGATTTCCGCAGAAAGCTGCGGGTGAACCGGCTGGTGCTGCGGCTGACCCTGGCAGGGGATGACCCCTGCGACCTGGCGGTGAATTACGGCCGGGCCTGGGCGGCGGTGGGCAATCTGCTGGCGGCCTTGCAGCGGGCCTTCGTCATCCAAAAACGGGATGTGGAGGTTCAGTGCGATTTCCTGGGAGAGGAAACAAAGGTGGTTTTTGCCATGGACCTGACCATTACCCTGGGCAGGATCCTGGGCCTGCTTGTAAAATACGGCATTCGTGCCGTGGCAATACTCCTGAAAATGAAAAATCAGAAAGCGGTGCAGAACAATGAGTGAAAAACTTCCCAATATGCTGGAAACAACCATCCAAAAGATTCGTGAAATGGTGGATGCCAACACGGTGGTGGGAGAGCCTGTTACCACCCCGGACGGCGTGACCATTCTGCCTGTGTCCAAAATCAGTGTGGGCCTGGGCGGCGGCGGAAGCGACTTCGCCATGAGCAAGGCCCCTGCCGGGCAGATACCCTTTGGCGGCGGCGTGGGCGCCGGTGTAAAGGTGACCCCCGTGGCCTTCCTGGTGGTGAAGGACGGCAATGTGCGCATTATGACCATTGCGGAGCCTGCCAACGCCACCGCGGACCGGATTGTGGAAATGGTGCCGGACACCCTGGACAGGATTTCCGCCTTCCTGGACTCCCGGAAGAAGCCGGAATAACCCCGCCTCTTTCCGGGTATTCTAATCCCGGGTGAGGAACATGAAACGATTATTTGCCAAAACGGCGGCTGTTTTCCTGGCTGCCGTTTTGCTGTTGCCGGTGAAGACCCAGGCGGTGTCCGCCAGAAGGGCGGTGGCCATGGACGGCCTCACCGGCAGGGTGCTGTTTTCCCGGAAGGGGGAGGAAAAGGCCCTGATCGCCAGCACCACCAAGATCATGACGGCCCTGATTGTCTGCGAGCAGTGCAATGTGCTTTCCCGGATGCGGATTCCCAAGGAGGCCGTGGGCATTGAGGGCTCCTCCATGTATCTGAAAACCGGGGAGGTGCTGACCCTTCAGGAGCTGCTGTACGGGCTCATGCTCTCCTCCGGCAACGACGCGGCGGTGGCCCTGGCCATCTACTGCGGGGGAACCGTACCGGGCTTTGTGGAAATGATGAATGACAAAGCAAGGCTTTTGGGCCTGAAGGGCACCCATTTTGCCAATCCCAACGGGCTGGACCACCCGGACCACTATTCCACCGCCCGGGATCTGGCGGAGCTTAGCTGCTATGCCATGGAGAACCCCATCTTCGCCAAAACCGTCTCCACCAAGACCATAAGGATCGGGGATCGGTTCCTGCGCAACCACAATACGCTCTTGTGGCAGGTGGAGGGGGCTGACGGGGTGAAAACCGGCTTTACCAAAAGCGCGGGCAGAACCCTGGTTTCCAGCGCCTCCCGGCAGGGGCGGCGGGTGGTGGCGGTGACCCTGGATGCCCCCGACGATTGGCGCGACCACGGATCCCTTCTCAATGAGGGCTTTGCGCAATACCAGATAAAACGGGTGGTGAGCAAGGGAGACAAGGTGGCCGCCCGTACCGTCATTGGAGGAAACGGCACAGTGGATCTCATCGCCGACGGGGATTTTGACTATGCCCTGGCCCCCTCGGACCGGCCCCAGACGGCGGCGGGAGGCCAGCATTTTGTGTATGCCCCGGTGACGGAGGGAGCCGACGCGGGCACCGGCTATATCCTCATTTCCGGCCGGATTGTGGGCAGGGTGCCCCTGGTCTACGGCGAAACGGTGGAACAGACACCCATCAAGAAAAGGGCCTGGTGGAAGCCGGGCGGGTAGAGGTTACTATGAAAGAACGACTGCAAAAGCTGATCTCCGCCCGGGGGCTGGCCTCCCGGAGAAAGGCGGAGGAATGGATTGCGGCGGGAAGGGTTTGCGTCAACGGCAGGCCCGCCGCCCTGGGGGACAGCGCCGACCCGGAAGCCGATGACATTCTGGTGGACGGAAAGCCCCTGCCGGAGAGAAACCGGAGTGTCTATCTGATGCTCCACAAGCCCAGAGGCTATGTAACCACCCTGTCCGACGAACGGGGAAGAAAGGATGTGGCCCGGCTGGTGAAGGACTGCCCCCAGCGGGTTTACCCCATCGGCCGGCTGGATCAGGATTCCGAGGGGCTGCTGCTGTTTACCAATGACGGGGCCTTTGCCAACGCGCTTATGCACCCCCGGCATCAGGTAGACAAAACCTATCTGGTCTGGGTCACGGGCTACGGGCCGGGAAAGGAAGGGCTGTTGGAGGAGCCCCTGGTCCTGGACGGCTACCGGATCCGCCCCCCCGGTGTGCGGCTGCTGGAGGCATCCGGGCAGAAGGCCTGTCTGGAAATCACCATTCACGAGGGCCGGAACCGGCAGATCCGCCGGATGTGCGGGGCCCGGGGCATGACCGTGACCCGGCTCAAACGCATCCGGGAAGGGGCGCTGGAGCTGGGGAATCTGGAGCCGGGAGCCTGGCGCTACTTAACGGCGGAGGAAGTGAAAAAAATCCTTCCCCGGGACGGGCAAAACCCCGCCGCCTCTCTTGAAATCTCCAAATAAGTTTGTTACTATAAAACGGTATACAGTTTCTGTACACCAATATAAAGAATCCGGGAGGTATCACCATGAGCCGTGATATTCTTTCATTATTAAAAGACAATATGCCCGAATTTTCCAAGGGCCAAAAACGCATTGCCCAGTACATCCTGGAGTCCTACGACAAGGCCGCCTTTATGACCGCCAACCGGCTGGCCCAGAACGTGGGCGTGTCCGAGTCCACCGTGGTCCGCTTTGCCGTGGATCTGGGCTTTGACGGCTACCCCAGTATGCAGAAGGCCATGCAGGAGATGGTGCTGAACCGGCTGACCTCTGTTCAGCGCATCGAGGTGGCCAACGACCGGATGAAGAATCAGGATGTGATTTCCACCGTGTTCCATTCCGATATGGAAAAGCTGCGCCAGACCGAGGAAACCGTCAGCCGGGAGGAATTCAACGACGCGGTGGCCGCCATTCTGAAGGCCAAGCGGGTGTACATTCTGGGTGTTCGTTCCGTGGCGCCCCTGGCAAGCTTTCTGGGCTACTACCTGAACTATATGTTCAACAATGTCCATGTGGTATCCGGTCTCAGCGAAGGGGAGATGTTCGAAAAGATCGTGGGTGTCAATTCCAGCGACGCGGTCATCGCCTTCAGCTTCCCCCGGTACTCCGCCTCCACCACCAAGGGCGCCCGGTACTGCTGCTCCGCCGGGGCCACCGTCATCGGCATTACCGACAGCAAGCTGTCCCCTCTGGGCCAGTGCTGCGACCATGTGCTGGTGGCCAAGAGCGACATGGTGTCCCTGGTGGACAGTCTGGTGGCGCCGCTGAGCATGATCAATGCCCTGATTGTTGCCATCGCCGCCAAGAAGGAAAAGGAGATTGCCCACACCTTTGAAAGCCTGGAGCACATCTGGGACGAATACAACGTTTACGAAAAGCAGGTAACGGGCCATGACGCATGACCTGATCGTGGTGGGCGGCGGCCCCGCGGGGATGTTTGCCGCCATCACGGCGGCCCGGAACGGGGCAAAGGTGCTGCTGCTGGAAAAGAACGACCGGCTGGGGAAAAAGCTGCTGATCACCGGCAAGGGCCGCTGCAATGTGACCAACGACTGCCCGGCGGAAGAGGTTTTGCGGAACACCCCCCGGAACGGCCGGTTTCTCTACAGCGCCATGACCGCCTTCCCTCCGGAAAGTACCAAACAGTTTTTTGAAAACCAGAGCTGCCCCCTGAAAACCGAGCGGGGGAACCGGGTGTTTCCCCAATCCGACAGGTCGGCATCCATCCTGGACAGCCTGAAAAAGGCCCTGACGGACCAGGGCGTAACGGTAAAAACCGGCCGGGTGCGGCAGATCCTGACCCTGGAGGGGGCCGTTTCCGGCGTGCGGACCGATGGAGACGAATACACCGCCCCCTCCGTGATTCTGGCCACCGGCGGCGCCAGCTATCCGGCCACCGGCTCCACGGGGGATGGCTATGCCATGGCCCAAAAGCTGGGGCATAGGGTGATCCCTGCCCAAGGCAGCCTGGTGCCCCTGGAAACCGCCGGGGAGGACTGCCGGAGGATGCAGGGCCTTTCCCTGCGCAATGTGGGGGTCAGGCTGCTGGACGCCAGGGGAAAGGTGCTCTACCGGGATTTCGGAGAGCTGCTGTTTACCCACTTCGGGGTCTCCGGCCCCACGGTGCTCTCCGCCAGCTGCCACCTGAAAGGGGAGGGCTGCTGCCTGGTCATCGATCTGAAGCCCGCGCTGGAGGAGGGGAAGCTGGATGCCCGGATTCTCCGGGATCTGGAGCTGTACCAGAACCGGACCATGGAAAACGCCCTGACGGATCTGCTGCCCCGGTCCATGATCCCCGTGGTGCTGGACCGTCTGGAGATTGACCCCGCCATGCAGGCCAACAGCCTGACAAAGGAAAAGCGCAGGGCCCTTGTGGGGCTGCTGAAGGCCTTCCGGGTGGAGATCACCGGCAAGCGGCCTGTGGCGGAGGCCATCATCACCTCCGGCGGTGTCAAGGTTTCGGAAATCGACCCCAAAACCATGGAGTCCAAGCTGGTTCCCGGCCTGTATTTTGCCGGTGAGGTCATTGACTGCGATGCCTATACCGGCGGCTTCAACCTGCAGATCGCCTGGGCCACGGCCTTTGCCGCCGGCCGGAGCGCCGCCGGCAAAAAGAAGCATTGACAAACGAATGCTTCTGTACTAGAATATCCCCGGTACCTTTGAAGAAGATTTTGCCGAAGGGAGTAGCATCATGTACGATAAGCTGGTTAAATACGCTGCCAAGCAGCTGGAACTGGAAGCTTCCGAAATCAAGCCCGACAGCACCTTTGAAAGCCTGGGCATCGATTCTCTGGACATCGTGGAGATGATCATGGATCTGGAGAGCGAGCTGGGCGTGGAGCTGGATATGGAAGATCAGAAGATCTCCACCTTCAAGGAGCTGGCTGATTTCATCGAGTCCAAGCTGAACTGAATACATGGAAGCCCCCGATTTCCTTTGGGGCGCTTCCGTCATCTTGTTTTGGCCGAATCGGCCTATAACAAGGTCGCACTAGTCGGGGAGTTAGCGGTGCCCTGTACCTGCAACCCGCTCCAGCAGGGATGAATCCCTACACCCGGGTGCGTTTTACACTTTCACTGCCCGAAACGCGGTGTTGACAGAGCGGTCTCGCGCAACGAGACCCCGTGAACCATGTCAGGTGGGGAACCAAGCAGCATTAAGCGGAATGTTTCGTGTGCCGCGGGGTTGCCGTTCTTGAGCCGGCTGTCTGGCTGTGAAGCGTAATGCGCATTCAAATGTAGGTGTGCGATCTTGTTATAGGCCGATCTTTTCATATTACGGTATGATTTGGGAAAGGGGAGTAGCCTTATGTCCGCCTATCAGGCGCTGTATCGTAAATATCGCCCCCAGACCTTTGACGATGTGTCCGGTCAGCTGGCGGTGACCCAGACCCTGAAGACCCAGGTTGTCTCCGGAAAGCTGAGCCATGCCTACCTCTTTACCGGCTCCCGGGGCACCGGCAAGACCAGCTGCGCCAAGATCCTGGCAAAGGCGGTAAACTGCCTCCACCCGGACAACGGCAACCCCTGCAACCAATGCGAGGCCTGCCGGGCCATTGACGCCGGTTCCTGCATGGATGTGCTGGAAATCGATGCCGCCTCCAACAACGGTGTGGACAATGTCCGGGATCTGCGGGACGACGCGGTGTATTCCCCCTCCCAGGTCCGCAAACGGGTGTATATCGTGGACGAGGTGCACATGCTGTCCCTGTCTGCCTTCAATGCCCTCTTAAAGATCATTGAGGAGCCCCCGGAGCACCTGCTCTTTATTCTGGCCACCACGGAGCTCCACAAGGTTCCGGCCACCATCCTGTCCCGGTGCCAGCGGTTTTCCTTCCGGCGCATCAGCCAGGAGGACATTGCTGCAAGGCTTCAGTATGTGGCCTACCAGGAAAACATCGACCTGGATGATGGGGCGGCCCGGGTGCTTGCCCGGCTTGCCGACGGGGCCATGCGTGACGGCCTGAGCCTTCTGGATCAGTGCGCCAGCGCAACCACCGGGGAGCTGACGGCGGAAAAGGTCTACGACTGCCTGGGCATCGCCGGGGAGCAGAAGTGCGGCAGCCTTTTGTCCTTCTGCGCGGACCGGGACACCGGGAAAGCCCTGAGCCTGTTTCACGAGCTCTACAGCCAGGGCAAGGACCTGGGGGCCCTGCTGGACGAGCTGGAAAGCCTGTTGCGGGATCTGCTGATTCTCAAAACCGCTCCGGCCAGCGGGGTTGCCATGCTCTCCGGCGTGGCCCCGGATTCGGAAACGGCGGAGCTGGCAAACAAGCTGTCCACCGGAGAGCTGGTGCGGATGATGCAGACGGTGCAGGATACCCTGTCCTGCTTCAGCCGCAGCGCGGGCCGGCGGATGGACGCGGAAATGTGCATTGTGCGGCTTGCCCGTCCGGAGCTGAGCCTGGACGCCAGGGATATGAACGCCCGGCTTACCCGGCTGGAGGACCTGATCAAAAGCGGCAAAATCGTCGCCCCAGCTCCGGGGGAACCCGCCCGGTCTCCGGCGGAGCCCCGGAAGGAACCGGAAGAGGAGGAACGTCCGCCTCTGCCGGATGACGGGGACGCCCCGCCCCTGCCGGAAGAGGAGCCCCGGCAGACCGTGCCGGACAGCTTCTGGGTGGAGCTGTTGGGGGATGTGCGCTCCCAGCTCAAGCCCCCGGCCTCCGGCTTCTTTGTGGCCACTCCCGGGTCCCCTCTGCGGGGGGTGCTGAAGGGGGACCGGCTGGAAATCCGCTGCGCCAATGCCTTCGCTGCGGAAATCATCGGCACTCCGGAGATTCTGCGGATTGTCTCGGACAAGGCAGGCGCCAGACTGGGCCGCCCCATCACCGCCCTGGTGGTGGACGCAACCAAAAACGCGGGCTCACCCAAAATGGAACAGCTGATGAATTTCGCCAGAGCCCATTCGGATATTGTAAAAATTCGTAATCAGTAAAGGAGAATATCGTTATGGCAAAAGGTGGATTCCGGGGTATGCCCGGCGCAATGGGCGGCATGAATCAGGCCGCCATGATCAAGCAGGCCCAGAAGATGCAGCAGGAGATGCTGCGCATGCAGGAGGAGCAGGAGAACAAGACCTTCACCGCCCAGTCCGGTGGCGGCATGGTGTCCGCAACCGTTAACGGCAAGCACGAGCTGGTGGAGCTGAAGGTGAACCCGGAGGCGGTGGATCCCGATGATGTGGAAATGCTCCAGGATATGATCATCGCCGCCGTCAACCAGGCCATGCGCACCGCGGACGCGGAGGCTTCCAACAGTATGTCCAAGCTCACCGGCGGCCTGAACCTGGGCGGCCTGTTCTAAGGAGGGGCCATGCAGTTTTTTCCCGCACCGCTGCAAAACCTGGCGGACTGCTTCGCGCGGCTGCCCGGCATCGGCGGCAAAACCGCCCAAAGGCTGGCCTTTCATGTGCTGGAAATGCCCATGGAGGAGGCCCAGGGCTTTGCGGACGCCATTCTGGAAGCCAAGCGCAGGGTGCACACCTGCCCCTGCTGCCAGAATCTGACGGACCTGCCCCTGTGCCCCATCTGTGCCGACGAAAGCCGGGACAGGAGCACCATCTGTGTGGTGGCGGAGCCCAGGGACGTGATTGCCCTGGAGCGTTCCCGGGAATACCGGGGGGTATATCATGTGCTTCACGGTGTGATTTCGCCTCTGAACCGGGTGACCCAGGATGACATTAAGATCCGGGAGCTGATGCTGCGCATCGGTCAGGGGGATGTGAAGGAGGTCATTATGGCCACCAACCCCGATACCGAGGGCGAGGCCACGGCCATGTACATCTCCCGGCTCCTTCGGCCCATGGAGGTCAAGGTCACCCGGCTGGCCTACGGCGTGCCCGTGGGCAGCCAGCTGGAATACGCGGACGAAGTAACCCTGTCCCGGGCCCTGGAGGGCAGACAGGAGATGTAACATCCTGCCGAAAATTTTTGGTTCATCCGCGGGGGAGTGCGATATGATGATTCGAAATGAAGAAGAACGGGACTTCCGCGCAGTGGAGGAGCTGACGAAGAGAGCGTTTTGGAACGTCCACGTTCCGGGCTGCAGTGAACACTATTTGGCGCATACTTTGCGGAAGCACCCCGATTTTATACCGGAACTTGACTTTGTTTTGGAAGAAGACGGGAAAATCATCGGCAATATTATGTACACCAGGTGTCAATTGGTTGATTCCGACGGGAACAAAAAGGATGTATTGACATTCGGTCCGCTGAGCATTCATCCTGATTACCAACGCAAAGGCTACGGGAAAAAGCTGCAGCTTTATTCCTTCGAACGGGCAAAGGAATTGGGATATGACACCATCGTGATTTTCGGAAATCCGGAAAATTATGTTGGAACCGGCTTTCAAAATGGCAGGCATTTCCATTATAGCAGGTCCCTTGTCGTAAGATGATGTAAATACGCCCCCGGAACGACGCTCCGGGGGCGTATTGCGTTGCCGCGTTCAATCCTTTTCAATAACGGGCATGGGCATATCGTCATACTTGAAGACCTCCCGGACCTTCTTATAGATCTCGGTGTAGGTCTTGCCGTTGTCCACATACCGCCAACCGGCCCCGGCATAGGGCTCCTTTCCGTAGAAATTGGTGATGCAGTTGGGATGGATCTCCTTGAATACCTTCTGCTCGGCGGCGGGCACCCGGGTCTGCTTGCACATGAACTGTTCCAGGGGCAGGCCGTCCAGGGCCTTCAGGCTGGACACCTTGGAGTAGCAGATGTTCAGGTGCTTCAGATTTTCACAGCCTGCAAGATTGTCAATGCTTTCCAGCTTGTAGCAGTTTGCCAGCTCCAGAAATTCCAGCTTCTTGCAGTTTTCAAAGCCCTGGAGCTCCTTGACCGCGCTGCCGGAGGCAATGAGAATTTCCAGGTCCGGCATGTAGCCTACGAAGCTCAGGTCCGTCAGGGTGTCGTTGTGGCCGATGTCCATGTACTTGGTGCGCCAGCAGTACTTGAGGTTTTCGCAGGTGTCGTCAAACACATTGTACACAGCCCGGATGGTTTCCTGATTGGTCATGGCGGAATACTTGCCGAAGCTGATCCGCCAGACCAGCTCCGTTCTGGGATAGTCGGCCCGGATTTCCGCCATTTTCTCGTTGGACAGGCCGCAGTTGTCCAGAACAAAGGCATTGCAGTCCGTCATCACCGCCAGGGCGGCCCGGAGGGCGGGTTCGTCCGCTTCCGTCAGGCTCAGATTCCGGAATTCCACCTGGGTATCATTGGTGGAGATGGTCTTGCCGAAGAGGGGGAAGGAGTAGTGGAAGCTGGCCTGGGGGGCGGCGTTTACCAGAACCTCCACATCGGAAAGGGACAGGGCGGAGCTGCCGCCGCTCATGAGCTCCACGGTTTCCAGCAGGGGCATCCGACCCAGTGTTTCGGCGGCCGCCAGCACGTCGCCGGGCTCCAGCGCGGACAGATCCACGGAGGTTGTGCCCGCGTCGTATTCCTTGCCCGCGAGGCCCAGGGTGTAGCGGATTTCCAGCTCCGGGTACTTCTCCTGGAGGTTTTCCAGCTCTTCCGCGGTGAGATTGGTTTTCGGCAGAACCAGCCGCTTGGTATCCTTCAGATATTGCAGGTTGGTCATCAGGGTTTCGTAATCCGCCTCCCCCGGGGAAAGGTCGATCTGCTCCAGACCGTGGGGGACCTCCATGGTGCCCAGGGAAACGGTGTAGGATACGGTGACCTCCGGGTGGTTCCGGGCGTAGACCTCCAGGGCTGGGTAGCAGGTGCTGCCGGTGGCGTCCAGGCTCTCCAGATTGGGGTAGTTCTCCAGAGAACCCACGTTTTCATAGGTGACGATCATTTGCAAATGGGTGGCCTGCAGGCCCGGATCCTCCGTTGCCTGGGTACTGGGCGCGGAGGTGGGGGCCGTGGCGGCTTCACCGCCGCAGCCGGTGAGCACCGGCACCAGCAGCAGAACCAGGCAGCCGCAGCACAGCTGTTTTTTCAGGAAAGGATTTTTCGATATGTGAAGTCCCATCGGGGAAAGCCTCCAGTAAACATAATGCAAATACTATACCACAAAGGAGATTTGAATGCAAGAAAACCGGTAAAAAATTTAAGAATTCACCGGTAAAAATTTAAGAATTCAGGGGTCAGTTCTCTGCCGGAGGAAGGCTTCGCAGCTGCCCGCGGCTACGGCGCCGTCGGCGGCGGCGGTGACCACCTGGCGCACGGGCTTGTGGCGGATGTCCCCGGCGGCAAACACCCCGGGCAGGGAAGTGGCCATGTTCCCGTCGGTGAGGATATAGCCCCCGGCATCCGTATCCAGTTGGTGCCGGACGCCCTCACTGGCAGGCACCCGTCCGATGGCTACGAACACCCCCTGGCAGGACAGCACCCGGTCCGGTTCCTCGCCGGATTTCAGCCGGAGGCCGGTGACCTCCGTGGTGCCCAGGATCTCCGTCACAATGGTGTCCGGCAAAAACCGGAGGTTTGGGGCTTCCTCTATCCGGCGGCACAGGGCCTTTTCCGCCCGCAGGGCGGTGCCCCGGTGGATGAGCCAGACGGTCCTGCACAGGGGGGCCAGGTACAGGGCTTCGCTGACCGCGCTGCTGCCGCCGCCGATGACGCAGACGGTTTTGTTCCGGAAAAAGAAGCCGTCGCACAGGGCGCACCAGCTGACCCCCCGGCCGGTGAGGGTCGCTTCCCCGGGAATGTTCAGCTTCCTGGGGGCGGCTCCGCAGGCAAGGATCAGGGTTTTCCCGAAGAAGGACTGGCCCCCGGCCCGGACTTCCTTTGTATCCCCCCGGAGGGAAAATTCCTCCGCCTGCGCGGTGAGCACCGTCACCCCCGTTTCCTGGGCCATTTGGAGCATCCTGCCTGCCAGCTCCGGCCCTCCGGGCTCACCGGTAAGCCCCGGGTAGTTTCCAATCCGGTCCGCCAGCAGCAGCTGGCCCCCCGGAGCGGTTCCCTCCAGCAGCAGAGCCTTGAGCCCCGCCCGTCCGCAGTAGAGCCCGGCGCTGAGCCCCGCCGGACCGCCGCCGATGATCAGAATGTCGTAAATATCCAAAAAAATCCCCGCCTTTCTCTGGTAGTGTTCCAAGGAAAGGCGGGGATATGCGCTTCTTTAACCGGAGGGGCTTATTCCTGCGAAGCCTCTTCCACCAGAGCCTTTGCCAGCAGGCGGGTCACCTGGGCGCAGCGGTGGGCGGCCAGGGTTTCAAAGGTGGGGTAGTCCATTTCGGCGCTGTCGTCGGCCTTGTCGGAGATGGCCCGCAGGATCACAAAGGGGACGGCGTTGCGGTAGGCGGTCTGGGCGATGGCCGCGCCCTCCATCTCGGTGCACATGGCCCGGGTCTTTTCAATGATAAAGGCTTTCTTTTCCCGGTCGGCGATGAACTGGTCGCCGCTGGCCACCCGGCCCAGCTTGGTGTGGCCCGGGTTGACGGTTTCCGCCGCCCGGAAGGCGTAGGCCATCAGACGCTCGTCCGCGGGGAAAACAAGGGTATTGAGCCCCGGAACCTGCCCGTAGGGGTAGCCGAAGGGGACGCAGTCAAAATCGTGATACATGGCGTCCTGACTCACCAGCAGATCCCCAATGTCCAGGTCGCTGCTCAGAGACCCGGCAATGCCGGTGTTGACCAGATGGGTCACCCCAAAGGCGGTGCACAGGATCTGGGCGCACAGCGCCGCATTCACCTTGCCCACGCCGCACTGGACCACCACGCAGGGGAGCCCTTCCAGCCGTCCCTCGAAAAAGTCGGAGCCGGCTATGGTTTTCTTTTCCGCCTCTTCCATGGAGGAAACCAGCGTTTCCACCTCCATGGTCATGGCGCCGATAATTCCCAGTTTTTTCATGGTTTCCTCCTTATTCCGGGTAGGTGAGCCGGTCGGGGGTGATGGTTTCCAGCAGGGAAACGTAGCGCCTGCCCCAGTAGTTTGCCATGGGAAGGTTCATATCCAGGTAGTTGCCGCAGTCCTTGGCGCTGGCGCCGGGCACTTTGCCCCGGTAATCTCTTACAAAGCGGAAGCAGTCCGTAACCAGGGGCAGCACCTCCGGCGCGGTCAGGTCCCCTGCCAGCAGCAGATAGAAGCCGGTGCGGCAGCCCATGGGGCCGAAATAGAGCACCCTGTCCTTCCAGCTTGGCTCATTGCGCAGGAAGGTGGCGGCCAGATGCTCGATGGTGTGGACCTCCGCCGTATTTAGAACGGGCTCTTCGTTGGGCTTTGTCAGCCGCAGGTCAAAGGTGGTGACGGTTTCACTGCCCACCCGATCCTTCCGGGAGACATAGAGCCCCGGCTGCAAACGGATGTGGTCAATGGTAAAGCTGGTGATTTTTTCCATGACAGATACCTCGTGTCCATTGTTTTCCCTCATCCTACCATAGCCCGCCGGAAAATGCAAGAAGACCCAAAAGAAACCTGTAAACTTCCTCCTGATTTATGTCAATTTGGCTTGCATTTTTATTCGCGGGATGATAGAATACTCTTGGACCATTCTATCAAGGGCCATTTTTGCCCCAATGAAGTGTCTGGTGACTATACCATAAGGTAGGGATATGCCATGGATACCAACGATTTTGACATCGATTTTGATTTTGAAAAGGAATACGGCCGGTCCGACGATTTTGACGCTGCGGAGGCGGAGCAGGATCTGGATCTGAGCCAGTTCGATACCGAAGACGGGGAGGATGCTTTCCGTGATTTTGCCCTGGACGCAGACGAGGACGATGCGTTCGCCCAGTTCCTGACCGCGGACAGCGGCGAAACGGCAGGGGAGGATTCCGGAAGCTTTGACGAGGACCTGTTCTTCCCCAGAAAGCAGGATTACCAGGAGAACCACGGCGCCCAGGATGCCGGTGCCCCGGAGGACCGGTATGACCCCGATGCCGGGTATACGGAAGAGGAATACGATCCCAACGCCCAGTACGCCGAGGGGGAGTATGACCCCAACGCCCAGTACGCCGAAGGGGAGTATGATCCCAACGCTCAGTACGCGGAAGGCTATGATCCCAACGTCCCCTGCGATGGAGAGCCCCAGTATGACGAATACGGCAACCTGATTTCGCCGAAGCCGCCCAGGGAAAAGAAGAAGTTCAGCCTTCCCAAGCTGCCCAAGCGGGAGAAGAAGGAGCGCAAAAAGTCGGACAAGCCCACGCTTTTCTCCAAATTCCTGGACTGGTACATGGAGCCCATCAACCGCCGGAAAAATCCGGAGCCCGAAACCGTGGATGAAAACGGCCGCCGGAAGAGACGCCGCCGTCCCACCAAAATGCAGATCTTCAAGGAGGCCTATCTGCCCCCCATCATCGGTCTTGTGGCCCTTGTTCTGATTGTGAGCTTTGTGGCAGGCGCCCTGACCAACGGTCTGAAGCTGAGAAAGCTGGAAAAGGCAAAGAAAGAGGCCGAGGCGCTCCAGGCCAGCCAGGAGGCGGACCGCATTGCCACCGTCTATCAGGAGCTGCTGAAGACTGCACAAATCCAGGCCACCCAGTACGACTATGACGGCGCCGTGGCCACCCTGGACAGCTTTACCACCGACGATCCCACGGTCCAGCAGGAGCTCACCGCCAAGAAGTCCGAATACCTGAACGCCAAAGCCAAGCTGGTGGAGTGGAAGGATGTCAACGCCATCCCCAACCTTTCCTTCCATGTGCTCATTCAGGATCCCATCCGTGCCTTTGCGGATTCGGAGCTGGGCGGCATGTACAACCGGAATTTTGTAACCGTGGAGGAATTCAGTAAGATTCTGGACCAGCTCTACGGCAACGGCTACATTCTGGTGGACTTCAACCACTTTGTTGCCAGTGCGGAGGATCTCACCGGCAGCATGAATTACTCCTATAACCCCATCCTCCTGCCCGAGGGCAAGAAGCCCGTTATGATCACCGAAACCATGGTCAACTACTATGACTACATGGTGGACGGCAATAAGGACGGCGAGCCCGATGCCGCCGGTGCCGGCTTTGCCAATAAGCTGATTGTGGATGCCGCCGGTGAGATCAAGGCAAAGTATGTGGACGGAAGCGGCCAGACCCAGGTAGGCGATTACGATCTGGTTCCCGTGCTGGAAACCTTCATCAAAACCCATCCCGACTTCTCCTACAAGGGCTCCCGGGCCACTCTGGCCGTTACCGGCAATCAGGGCATCTTCGGTTACCGCTGCAATACCAGCTATGTGCAGCAGTTCGGTCAGGACTACTACGATCAGGAAGTGGCGGACGCCAAGGTTCTGGTCCAGGCTCTGCGGGACAAGGGCTACACCATGGCCTGCTATACCTACTCCAATAAGGATTACCGGGCAAGCAGCGTAGCCGAAATCCGTACCGACCTGCAGAACTGGGCAGGCCAGGTGACCCCCATTCTGGGCGAGGTGGATACCATTGTATTTGCCAAGGCCGTGGATATTGAGGATTACTCCGGCGCCAAGTTCAATACCCTTTACGAGGCCGGCTTCCGCTTCTTCATGGCCAATGGCAACGAGCCCAAGACGGAGATCAACATCTCCAACGTGCGCCATTCCCGTCTTATGGTCACCGGCAACTCCATTGCCTGGCATGCCGCTCAGTTCAACAGCTATTTTGACCCCAACGTGGTGCTGGACATCAGCAACCGTAAGGAAGTTCCCAACTAAAGATACAAACAGGGAGGAAGCAGCATGGACGCGGACATTGTAAAAGAGGTCGAGTTTTCCCGGAAAATGCGGGGCTACGACATGGGGGAGGTGGATGCCTTCCTGGAAAAGATAGAAGCAATGCTCCGCCGCCGGGATCTGGAAAACGAAAACCTGCAGCACCGGCTGGAGGAACTGGACGGCGCCCGGGAAGCCCAGTCGGAAAAGCTCTCCATTCTCAACGGTCAGGTGCTCCTGGCCCAGGAGGAAAATCAGCGGCTTACCGCGAAAATCGAGGAGCTTCAGAAGGAGCTGGAGGAAAAGGAAGCCTGGATTGAAACGCTGGAGGGCAGCCTGACAAACACCCGCACCAATCTGGCGGCTGCCCGGTCGGAAACCCTGGCTGCCGAAGACCGGGCCAAGACCCTGGAAAACGCCGCCCGGAAGCAGAACCACCGGGAAGAGCTCCAGAAGCGGCTGACAAACGCCGGGTCCGCTGCCGTGGATTCTCTCAAGCAGGTGTCCAGAAGCATCAAATCCCTGAAAAAGAAATAAGCCTGAAAAGAAGACCGGAACCCGAACAGGGTTCCGGTTTTTCTCTCCGGAAGAAAACGAACAAATATTCGATTCCTAATTGACAAATCCGGAAAACGGTGGTACAATAAAGTAAACACTATTACAGGAGGCGTTCAATATGAGAACCAGTCTGATCCTTCACTTCGATTTGCTGCCGGCGGTGGATATGCTGAGCAACGCGGAGGCCGGCAAATTCCTGAAAGCGATTCTGCACTACAACGTCCTTGGGGTCCTGCCGGACAACCTGGGCAGCACCTCGGCCATTCTGTTCCAGCAGATCCGGGCCCAGCATGACCGGGATCAAAAACGGTATGACGACATCAGCGCCAAGCGGTCCCAGGCGGGACAGGCAAAGAAATCCAGCCGGGAAGCCCAGGAGCTGCTGGAAATCCGGGAAAGGCTCCGGGCGGAGAAGGGGCTGCCGGGGTAAAGTGGCCTTTGATTTGCGCACACTTTTTTTCACTTGTTATCAATTGATTTTTTGTGACAATAAGAGTAATAGGAAAAGGGTAAGTGTCAGGATAAGAAATAGAAAAAGAAAAAATAAGAGAAATAGAAAAACCGGAAGTGTACCTGTTGGTGTACGGAAAGGGTACGTAAGAGCGGGCCTGTTCCGGTAAGGGAAAATAGGCCGTAACCTGCCAACAGCTTTTCCACAGGTTTCTCCACAGCTTTTTCCACAGCGATCCGCCTTACCTGCTTCGGAGCGGAAAGGGCAGCGTCCTTTACCTTTTTCGGGCGCGAGAAAGCCCGGACCTTTTGGTGTCCGGGCCAGTCTCTTTACAGGATGCCCCCAAAAACGCGAAGCAGGGGGATGGGCTTTGTCTGGGCTTACAGCAGCTTCAGGGCGCCGGAGGCGATGCGCCGGCCGCTTGACCGGTCAAAAAGCATCACGCTGCTGCCGGTGATCTCCAGAGGCAGCTTGCTTCCGATGGCAAACAGGGTGCTGCCGAAGACCACGCCGGTGAGCAGGAAGTCCCCGATGCGCACCTTGACGGTGGATTCCATACCGGTGGGCATGGCGCCGTAGATCTCGCACTCCACATTTCCGCCGCCGGTGATGGACAGGAACTCCGGGCGGATGCCCAGCACCAGATCCTCCTGGGTCAGTACCGGCTCCTCATGGATGCCGTCGTCCTCGTCGTTGACCCGGGTGATATGATAGCGGAAGGTTTCGTCCTTGTTGCTCTTTTCCACATAGCCGCTCTCACCGGCCCGGGCCTTCAGGGCCTGCGCCTGGTCCTCCAGCGCCTGGTCCAGCTGACGGAACCACTGGGAAAGACGCAGGGGCTTGTCCGGGGTGAACACCGCCCTGTGATTGCCCAGCACGGTCATATCGATGGTGCCGTCGTCGCTTTGCCGGGCCTTGGCCTCCACAAAGTTGATGGAGGGGTTGCCCACGAAGTCCGCCACAAACAGATTTTCGGGGTGGTTGTAAACCTCCAGGGGAGCCGCGTATTGCTGCAGCACGCCGTTGTTGATCAGGCAGATCCGGGTGGCCAGGGTCATGGCCTCCATCTGGTCGTGGGTAACGTAGACGAAGGTGGAGCCCGTTTCCACATGGAGCCGCTGGAGCTCGTAGCGCATTTCCAGACGGAGCTTGGCGTCCAGATTGGAAAGGGGTTCGTCCATGAACAGCACGCTGGGCTCCGGGGCCAGGGTCCGGGCAATGGCCACACGCTGCTGCTGGCCGCCGGACAGCTCTGCCGGATACCGGTCCATGAACATACTGATTTTTACAATCCGGGACACCCGGCGCACGGACAGGTCGATCTCTTCTTTGGTCAGCTTGCGCACAGCGGTTTCCACCTTGCCGTCCTTGAGAAGCTCAAAGTTCTCGTTGAAAGGCTGAGCCTTTCGGGCGGCTTCCACCTTGGCTTCCAGAGACTTGACCTCGGCGGACACGTCCTTACCCTGCTCCAAATGATAGCCGAACAGCTTTTTGGCAGTGTACTGGGAGATGGTGTAGGTATCGATCAGCTTGATGATGGCTTTCTTTTCGTCCAGCTTGCCGTTTTTATCCCGGCATTCCTCCAGGGTTTTTACCACATCCTGGGGATTCTTCAGGAGCTGCGCCAGACGGGCGGCGTTTTTCGCCTCAAAGTTGATCTTCGGCATTTCCTCCTTGATGTTGGACAGGCCGAAGGAGATGTTCTGGTAGACGGTCATGTTGGGCCACAGGGCATAGTTCTGGAAGAGGAAGCCCACCTTCCGCTTGTTGGCGGGGATGTTGATGCCCAGCTCACTGTCGA
>JAXEMQ010000172.1:0-2070 GCA_034099845.1 Faecousia sp. | reverse complement strand
ATTAGATTCGCTGCGCGACGCACCGCACTTGCAGCCTGAGATGTATTTTCTGCCAGGTACACGCCCCGGCAGAAAATGATTCGGATTCTTTTCGCTGCTGACGCAGCGAACTCTGCGAGGCTTTTGACAATCTGAAGCCACACCTTCCCAGTTTTCGGGAAGGTGTGGCTTTCTTATTGCAGTTTTCGCAGATACCCCACCGTTTGCTTCAGGGCATCGGCCTTTTCCACCCCTGCCAGGCGGAGCTTGTGGGCATAGGCAAGGGCCTGGGAAAAGCGGGCATCCGGCGCAAAGCCCATTTCCATCAGATCCCGGCCCATGACATAGGGCTTTGCCATGGTTCCCCGGTAGCTTTCCAGCCGGGACCGGAGCCAGGCCTCTTCCCCCGCCGGGTCTTTTTTCTGGCCCAGCCGGTCCGCCCTGGCCAGCAGAATCAGATCCTCCGGGCACAGGGCGCTGTCAAACAGCTTGTTGGTGCTCTTCACACCGGCGTCGCACCCGGCCAGAGCATTGGGGCGCATATGCAGCAGGACCATATTCTGCACATACTTTTTTTCTTCCCTGGGCACCCCCAGCCGGTCCAGAAGCCTTTGCGCAATGGTTAGCCCCGCCTCTTCATGGCCGATGGACCGGATCCGGTTTTCTATGGTAACGGTTGTTTCCGCCTTTCCCAGGTCATGGCACAGGGCGGCCATCAGCAGATACCGGGGGTGCTCTGCCGCTTCCCGCAGTCCGGCGGCAGCATCCAAAACCGCCATGGTATGCGTCCAGGCGTCCCCCTCCGGGTGGTGCACCGGGTCCTGGGGGACCCCGATGAGGGTCTGCAGCTCCGGGAACCAGACGGTAAGCTGCTCCATCTGCCGCAGCACCTCAAAAAACACCGAGGGCCTGGGGGCCTTTTCCAGCGCCTTTTGCAGTTCTCCCAGCACCCGTTCCCGGGGCAGAGCAGAAAGCTCCATGGTTTTGCAGAGGCGAACCGTTTCCTCCGCCACCCGGAAGCCAAACCGGGCGGCAAACTGAGCGCCCCGGAGCACCCGCAGGGGATCTTCCGGGAAGCTGTCATCGCTGACATGGCGCAGAATCCCCTTTTCCAGATCCCGCCTTCCCCCAAAGGGGTCCACAATTTCTCCGGTGAGCACATCCTCCATCAGGGCGTTTACGGTAAAATCCCGCCTTCGGGCCGCCTTTTCCGGCCCCAGGAAGGGATCCGTATACACGGCGAAATCCCGGTGGCCCCGGCCGGTGGCCTGCTCCTTCCGGGGCATGGCAATGTCCAGAGAGCAGTGCTTCAGGCCGTAGACTCCAAAGGACAGCCCCATTTGGGTACGCTGCCCCAGGGTATCCAGGATCTCCTCCAGAGTCCGCGCCGCGATTCCGTGGACCTCCACGTCCACATCCTTGTTATGAATGCCCAGGAGCCTGTCCCGGACGAAGCCTCCGACAAAAAAGGTCCTGCCTCCTGCCCCGGCGACCTTTTGGGCCAGACGCCGGGCAGTTTCCATGCTGCCTTCCATATGCTCACCTGCTTTCCGATGAAACCTATCTTACACGCAAATCCGCCCGCCGTCAATTCCCCGCCGGAAAAGCGGAAGCCGCGGCTCTGTCCGGCGGGGATTTTTCACTCTGTCCGGCGGGGATTTTTCAAATTGTCTTGACATTTGCGGAAAACATGGTATAATACAAAAGCCTTATGTGAGCGGAACGCCTGCCGGTATAGCTCAGTTGGTAGAGCAGCTGATTTGTAATCAGCAGGTCGGGGGTTCGAGTCCGTCTACCGGCTCCACACAAACAGGCAAACTTCATATGGGGGAATTCCCGAGTGGCCAAAGGGGACAGACTGTAAATCTGCTGCTTATAGCTTCGGTGGTTCGAATCCACCTTCCCCCACCAGCAAAAGGGCATCACCAAAAGGTGATGTCCTTTTTGCTGGTGGGGAAAACGAAGGGGGATTCGAACCCACTCAAATCCAACATGCCGGTGGCATGTTGGCAAAACCAGTGCAAACACTGGTTTTCTCCTTACCGCTTTCCATCGGAAAGCGGGCCATCGAATCCACCTTCCCAGTACTGC
>JAXEMQ010000151.1:0-26243 GCA_034099845.1 Faecousia sp. | reverse complement strand
CCGTGGACGGCAAGAAAAAGAAAACCTTCAAGCTGAAGCTGATTCCCCAGGAAGCTGAAATTGTCCGTATGATCTATGACCTGTTCTCAGAAACCAACTCTTTGACCATGACGGAAACGGAGCTGATGAAGCGGCGGGTCGTCACCCGGAATGGGAATTACTTCACCCGTTTTTCCATTAAAGCTATTTTGCAGAACCCGGTCTACATGATTGCAGACCAGGAAGCCTATGACTATCTGACGGAGAAAGAAGCAGACCTGTTCTCTGACCGGGCGGAATTTGACGGCGAGCATGGTATCATGGCCTACAACCGAACGGACCAGGAGAAAGGAAAAACTACGCAATATAACCCGGTCAACGAATGGATTGTTGCGGTAGGCAAGCACCCCGGACTGATTCCAGGCAAAACCTGGGTTCGTGTGCAGGAGGCGCTGGAACAGAACAAGTCCAAGGCCTTCCGCAGACCGAAATCCAATGAGGCGTTGCTGACAGGTCTTTTGTACTGCCGCTGCGGCAACCGGATGTACCCCAAACTCTCCAAGCGCCGGACTGCTGATGGGGATGTGATCTTCACCTATGTCTGCAAGCTGAAGGAGCGGAGCCAGAGGAGTCTCTGCAACAACCGAAACGCCAATGGCAACACCATGGATCTGGCGGTGGTGGAACAGGTGAAGCGGCTGAACGACCACAATGCGGAATTCATTGACCAGATGGAGAAAAGCCGGAAATTCTATACCGGCAACCGTGTCCAGTACGAAGAACAGCTCGCCGCTCTTCAAAAGGACAAAACGGAAGTGGAAAAGAAGATTGAAGGGCTTGTGGACTCCCTCATTGATCTTGGGGACAGCACCGCCAAAGTTCGTGTTGCAAAGCGTATCGAGGCTTTGACCGCCGAAAGTGATGCGCTGGAAGTGCGGATTCAGGAACTGACTGCCCTGACCTCTCAGCACGCCATGAGCGATATTGAATTTGATGTCCTGCGGCAGTTGCTGTCTGTGTTCCAGGAGAACATCGACGATATGCCCTTGGAGCAGAAACGGGCGGCGATCCGCACCGTAGTCCGCAAGGTCATCTGGGATGGCGTGAATGCCCACATCGTTCTGTTCGGCGCATCCGAGGACGAAATCGAGATGCCGGACATCACACCACTGTTAGCAGATGCAGAAGCGGAGGAAACTTTGGAACCCTTTGGGGATGTCGATTACGAGGAAGAACTGGAAGAAGATGGCGAATCTGCCCCTGCATCTATGACACCTTGGGGAGAGAATAGCAAATGAGATCCTGATGTACTTTCGTTCCCAGAGAAAAAGCGCCCAGGATGTGTCCCTGTCAGATTATATCGAAGCGGGAGCGGATGGTGCACCCCTTGCGCTGATGGATGTCATCAGTGAGGACGGAGACCTGATGGAGGAGGTCAGCACCAGAGAGGCGGCGCTGCTGCTTCGAAAAGCGGTGAAGAAGTGTCTGACAGATCAGGAACGCCAGGTGATTGTACTGCGCTATGGCCTGTCGGGAGAAGGCCCGCTGCGGCAGCGTCAGGTAGCGGAACGTACCGGAATCAGCCGCAGCTATGTATCCCGCATTGAAAAGCGAGCGCTGCAGAAGCTGAAGAAGGCTCTGGAATAAAAAACTCCCTCCCGCTGCGGCTGAAGCGGGAGGGGAGAACATCAAATTCTTACCAGCGCATAGGTGTCATCACCCAGTCCGATTTTTTTGGCGTGGGTGATTTGACTGCGCCAGTTGGTATGGGGGAAGGAGCCGGTCAGGTTGTCCAGGTCAGGGCGGTTGGCCTTATCCAGCTTGGAGCCGGGGTTGACGGTCTGGGCGTTTACTGCTTCCGCACAGGCAAGATCCAGGGCAACGGGATCGAAGGAGGCGAACATACCCACATCGGGTACGATGGGCAGGTCGTTCTCCGCGTGGCAGTCGCAGTAGGGGCTGACATCCCGAACCAGACTGATGTGGAAGTGGGGACGTCCATCCACCACGGCCTTTGCATATTCTGCCATTTTGTAGTTGAGCATCCGCACGGCCTGGTCTCCGCTGTCGTGGTAGATGGCCTTCACGGGGCACACATCCACACAACGGCCGCAGCCCATGCAGTTGACCCAGTTGATTTTCATCACCTTGCCGTCCAGCTGGGGGCCTTCGTGGGCACAGTATTTGGCGCAGGTGCCGCAGCCGACGCACTTTTCGGGGTCTACCAGGGGACGACCGGCGGAGTGCATATCCCGTTTCCCTTCGTTGGAGCCGCAGCCCATGCCCAGGTTTTTGATGGCACCGCCGAAGCCGGCCTCCTCATGTCCCTTGAAGTGGTTCAGGGAGATGACGATGTCCGCATCCATCACGGCACGGCCGATCTTGGCAAATTTCACATATTCGCCGCCCTCCACAGGCACGGCCACATCGTCAGTGCCCTTCAGACCGTCGGCAATCAGGATGTGGCAGCCGGTGGAGTAGGGGGTAAAGCCGTTGAGGTAGGCGGTTTCCAGATGATCCAGGGCGTTCTTCCGGGAGCCAACATACATGGTATTGCAGTCGGTGAGGAAGGGTTTTCCGCCCAGGTCCTTGATGATGTTCACCAGCACCCGGGCGTAACCGGCACGCAGGTGGGCCATATTGCCCAGCTCACCGAAGTGGATTTTGATTGCCACGTACTTGTCCTTAAAGTCGATCTGGTCGATCCCGGCGGAGAGGATCAGCCGGGAAAGCTTCTGGGGAAGGGTTTCCGATGTACCGGTGCAGAAGTCGGTAAAGTAAACTTTGGATGCCATAGGGAACCTCCATAATATGTACTGAGACAAGTCTATCCATTCTTCTGGAAAATGTCAAGAAAGAAGCAGATCAGCCAGCCCTTTTCCGACAGGAGATGCTGTCATGGCTTTTATTGAAGTCGTGGACAATCATCAGGAATACCAGTAGGAAGCCCAGATATCCGTTGAGTCCGTACAGAATATTGATTAGACCCTTGTAGGGAACCAGACAGGCGATCAGACAGCCGAGAATTCCCAGAATCGCCGTCACGGGACGATAATGGACACTGCCTTCCTGGGTAATGGCCCGCACACCGGTCCACAGAAGGGGCACGGCGGAGGTGTAAATTCCGGCGCAGATGACAATGGCGAAAACCTGGGCGATTACAGGGGAGATCTGTCCGGCCAGCACCAAAGCGGGAATGTCCGACGCGGCTGTTGCGTCAATGTGTCCCAGGATGGCGGTGCAGCACAGGGCTGCAGCACCGAAGATGCACAGCGTGGACAGGAGCATTCCGGAACGGACGGACCTCAGATCGTTTTTGCTGCCGATTTCCGCGATGAAAGCAGCGAACCAGAGAATCACAAAGCCGCCATAGGACGCACCGGAGGCAATAGGATTTCCGCCACCCACCTGGGCCATGGCCTGACTGTAGCGACCGGCATCCACCTGGGCCATGCCCTCTTTCAGGGACGGGTATCCAGTGCAGGTGGTCACCAGGGAGACAAAGAGAATCATGGCGATAATAATTGGCCCCACCCGGCTCAGGGCCTTGACGATGCCGTTTAGGCCGAACACCACCGTGGCGATTGCCAGCGCCGCCAGCACCCCTGCGCCAAGACCGGCGGGAACGCCCCACTGCTGAGATGCGGTGGCGCTGGCTCCGCCGCACATGACCACAAAGCTCATATAGCAGAACAAGGCGGAGAAGAGGTCAAAAAATTTCCCAATCCAGATTCCGGCCCTTTCCCCAAGGACAGAACCGTAAACCCGGTAAATATCGCCGCCTCTGGTGAGCTGAAGCCGGTGCCCGTTGGCAGCGAAGGAGAGGTTGGTATACACATAAATCAATGCGGTGACAGCAATCACCAAAGGAAACCGGGAACCATAGGAGGCTTCGTACTGTACCAGCTCCTGCATGGTGGCAAACCCTGCTCCAATGTAAAAGGAGATACAGGAGCCGCATACCGCCAATACGCGGCGGGTTTCTGTTCGATTCATTGGCGTTCTCCTTGTCTATTTCCGCAGTTTATTATAGAAAAGTCCCCAAAGGGTGGAGAAGAACGGAAGGCAGTCTTCTCTACCCCAGTAGTATTTGCACTTGCTGGACTTCCATTGGCGCAGCCATTCCGACAGGGTAATCTGCTTTGTCTTCACCCGGAACCGGAGGTCGTCCATTTCCACCATGGCGCAGAAGGGCTCGGTGACCTCTTTGCGGGCCTGCCGAACTACGTTCGGATCCAGCATTCCCTCGGCCCACAGCACCGGCAGGGGCATCTGGGCGATGGTTGAGGCATAGCTCCATGTGGAATTCCGGAAATTGATCTCCAGGAAGTAAAGAGCGTCGTCTTGATCCACAAGGAATTCAATTTCAAAAATTCCCTCGAAGCCAACCTCCTCCAGCATCCCGCAGAGCTTTTGGCGGAGTTCTTCGTTATGAAGGCTTCCAACGGTCATATAGGGGCTGTAGCTATTGTCCAGCAGATAGTTATAGGAACTGGCGATGGAAATCAGGGTGTCCCGGCCCCGGTTGACGCTGAGCCCTTCCATGCACAGCTCATTTTTCTTTTCGATGTACTTCTGGATAAGCACCTTGGGGCTGCGGATGTGCCGGTAGGCCTCCCGGAGTTCCGATTCGTTCCGACAGATAACCATATCGTCCTTCCAGTTCGGGATGGTGGAGATGATCGCCTTGGTAATGACGGGATACTCCAGACCCTCGGGGATTTCTCCAACGTCCACGGTGTAGGTTTTCAGGAAGGAAAGCCCGTGCTTTTGCGCCAGTTGGAGGATGGCCTCTTTATTCTGGAACTGGGCAATCCGTTCCGGAACGCCAGCGTTGAAAAAGAAGAATCGATCCTTCAGCGCGTCATAATGGGCGTCCAGGAAATTGGTGATGGTATCATCACAGGTGTAAACAAAGGGCTTCTCGGGCTGGCTCCCAAAGGTATCCAGCAGCAACCGATACCCCTCTTCCACGGAATCCACGAAGAAGCGCTTTTTCAGGTATTTGCTTCGGGAGGTGATGTGCAGATTTGAGCGCAGAATGATGGCAATGGGGGGAATACCCGCCTCTCCGAGAGAACGGACAACGCCCAGGGGGTTATAGTGCTCCGCGCAGAACACTATGTGTAGGTGGGATTTGACCTTCTGCAAAGAATCCATAGAATGGCACCTCATTTCAATTGGTTACGGTTTGCTCCACCCAGTATACAGGATAATGGGCGCAGAATCAACCTTACAGGGGAAAAAACCCCTGCTTTTCGGCAAGGGGTTGACGGGTTCAGGCCAAATATTGAATCCAGCTGCCCTTTTTCAGCATGATGCTCCCCAGGACGCACTTGAGGATGTCCGGCACCTGGCAGATGGCGTACAGGGGAAGGATCGGAAGATCTGTGAACCTGCTGAGCAGGAACGCTGTGGACACGCCGCACACCCACATAAACCCGCTGTCGAACAGGAAGGTGATGAATGTCTTGCCGCCGGAACGCAGGGTAAAGTAGGTGGCGTTGGCGAAGGATTGAAAGGGCATGAGCAGGGCGCTGATGAGGATCAGGTCCATGGCAAGCTCCCGCACAGCCTGGGTGGTGTTGTACACATGGGGGAAGAGGCCGGAGAGCAATGCTGTAAGCACAGCGAACATCACCCCCGTGGACACGGAGAAGGCGATGAGCTTTCGGTTGGCATCCCGCACCTCCGCCTCCGGGCGGTGGGCACCCAGCATTTGCCCCATGAGGATGCCAACACTGACACCCAGGGAGTGGAACACAACACTGGTCAGATTAAACAGGGTGGAGGAAATATTCATGGCAGGTACCACATCCAGACCGCAGGTGGAGTAGCACTGATTCATAACAGCAACACCCAGAGACCACAGGGTTTCGTTGATCAGCAGGGGGGCGCCGGTGACGGTGATGGTTTTGAGCAGCCTGCCGGGGATGTACAGGGAGCGATACGCGCCCCGGATGAAGGGATGCCGGTCATTGTTGCGGTGGCACCAGACGGCAACCAGCAAAAATTCTGCGTACCGGGAGATGACCGTGGCCAGTGCCGCGCCCCGCACACCCATGGCGGGAGCGCCAAAGTGGCCGAAAATGAGAATATAGTTGAGCGCCAGGTTGATAAAAACCGCGCAGACACCGGCAATCATGGGGACAAAGGTTTCTTCGCTCTCTTTCAGGGTGCTGGCGTAGGCGTTGGCGACACTGAAGGGGAGCAGACCCCACAGCATAATGGCCAGATAGTCACGACCATAGCTGAGTACCTGAGCGGCATCCTCGGCGTTGCCGTTTCCTGTGAGGTACAGGTTGATCAGCGGATTCTGGAAAAAGAAAAACAGAGTCCCGGCGATCAGGGTAATGGCCAGACAGACCAGCATTTTAAACCGGAAGGTATAGCGGATGCCGTCATCATCCCCGCTGCCGTGAAACTGGGCGGTAAAAATACCCGCACCGGAGGCAGCGCCGAAAATGCAGAGATTAAAAACAAAGATGATTTGGTTGACAATGGACACGCCGCTCATAGGAAGCGTGCCAACCTGACCGACCATGATGTTGTCAAGCAGGGATACAAAATTGGTGATTCCGTTTTGGATGATAATGGGAATGGCAACCTGGAAAACCCTCCGGTAGAAGGTACGGTCGCCAATATACTTTGAAATCATATGACGCTCCTCTTCTGTTCGGCAAACGCTCGGAAACAATGCGCTTACTTTGCTTGATGAATAGCCGCATTACGAAATATGTACCTACCGCCGGATACGGAATTCCAGCATACAGCGCGTTCAGGTACTTTTGGAATTCAGACAGAAATGAATCCGGCAGATACAAGTGCGCTGCTCTATGCGGAATAAAACGCCCGCACGAGAACAACGCACAAAAGGTCCGAACCCCTTGATATTCAAGGCATTTTTGTTGTTCAGTACAGCTTATCATACATTTTTGTTTTAAAAAAGTCAAGTTTTTTCGGAGAACGAACAAAGAAAGATGACAATCTTCCGGGAAAGGAACACATGGAAATAAACGGCGGCAGCAGGAGCGATCAGGCCATTCCCGAGAAATATCCGGGCTTCTTTCATTTCCCCCTTTACGGAAGGAAAAGTTTTTTGTACAATAAGAAAAAGACCTTATGGAAAGAAAGAGGAGTATCATGGAAAAAAGAATTTCCGTTTTCCGCAGTACCGCACGCATCTTACTGACGGCTCTGGCTGCGGTGGGATTTCTGGCAGTGTGCGCTCTGTCCACAACACCGCTGCTGCAATACAACGTGGGCCAGGATGCGGCGTTCTTTCGCCTTGTGGGAAAGGGAATGACCCAGGGAATGCTCCCATACCGGGACTTCTTTGATATGAAGGGCCCCTACCTTTTTCTGATGGAATATCTGGGACAGCTTCTCTTTCCGGGACGTATGGGCGCGTTTCTTCTGGAGTGTGTCTGCCTGTTCGTAACAATTCTGTTCAGCCTCAAATGCTGGGATCTGGCTTTCACAGATAGGAAGATTCCGATCTGGCTGAGCCTGGTATTCCTTCTGCCAATGGGCTATGTGCTTAGCTTTACCATGACCGGCGGAAATCTAACGGAAGAACTGTCGCTGCCGTTTCTGATGCCCTGCCTGTATTTGTTTCTGCGGTATCTGAACCGATGCCGGATTCCCTCTCCGGAAAACCAGGATCATTCTGCCTGGGCTGGCTTCTATTACGGTTTGGCATTCGGCGTGATGGCTATGATTCGCGTTACCAACGCGGCACTCATTGGGGCGATTCTCCTGACTGCGGTGTGTAATCTGCTCGCCTGGAAACGTTTTGGAAATCTATTTGCCAACGGCGCCGCGTTTCTTCTGGGTGCGGCGCTGGGGGCGCTTCCGGCTGTTGCCTGGTGTGCAGCCAATGGAATCCTAAATGAAATGCTCAATCAGGTGTTTTTGTTCGGCTTCCGGTATTCCGGGGAGTCTGGACTGCTGGACAGCCTTCTTTCCATGGGACAGGTTCGGCTGTGTCTTGCGCTGCTGCTGCTTCCGGCTGTACCTCTGATTGTGTACCGTCCGCGGGACTGGAAGCTGTGGCTGTTCTTTGCGGCTTCCGCCGCCGCGGTTCTGGTGGCAGCACTGATGGGAAACGGCTACTGCCATTACTTTGTTTTGGTGCTGCCCAATTTGGCTTTTGGAGGCTATGTGACCATTTGCGGGGCAAAACGGGGACTTCAGTGGCGGAAGGGAAAGCGGGCTCTGTGCCTGGTGCTGACCGGCGCTCTGTCTTTGGGCCTTCTGGCCGTCCCCTGGCGGCTGTTTCGGATCCGGGCACTGGAGGAGGTCTCCTATGCCATGTACTGTGTGCGCTATGACGTTGAGGAACGGCAGGATTATGACGCAATCCAGACCCTGGTGGAGCGGATTCCCCTGGATCAGAGGGACTCGGTCTATGTCTATGGCCTGGTTTCCTGTTCTGCCTGGTATTTGCAGGCGGATATGCTGCCGCCGGTGAAATACTGTGACTGGCAGAGTCACTACATTCAGCTGGTTCCGGAGATTGGAAATGAGATTCATGACTTCCTTTCTTCACCGGACGCACGGTGGGTCGTGACCGGGCAGGGAAAAATGGAACCGGAATCCATTGACGAGCTGCTGCGGGAAAAGTATCAGATCCGGGAAAAGACGGATCATTATTGTCTTTGGGAGAAAAATTAACAAATTGTTGATATTTTCGTGTTATCATTTGCATAACTGACAGGAGGGACGGGTGATTACGATGAGGAGAATGCGTCAATTGTTGTTCGCTTTGGTACTGCTGGTTGCGGTTTCCTGTTTGTCCGGGTGCGGGCAATCCAAGGAAAAGCAGTATGACGCCGCACGGAATCTATATTATTATGGCCAGTATTCGGAGGCCAGAAAGGCATTCCGCGCACTGGAGGATTACGCCGACAGCAAGGCTATGATCACCTCCTGCGACTATCAGCTTGCAATGGCTCAGTTGGCGGACGGAGAATATCTGGGCGCGGCCACTGCCTTTGCCGCTCTGGGAGAGTATGGGAACGCCAAAGGCTTGAGCCAGGCCGCCGAACGGCTGGCTGCTCTGCAGCAATATGAGGATGGGGATACCCAGGGAGCCCTGGCGGGTTTGTCAGGGACCCGGATTGCAGAGGATTTGGGAACCCATCACGACAGCAAGGATGACCTGGAGCCTCTGGTGGGAAAGTGGTCCTGCACATTGGATATTCTGCCGGAGGTGAAAGCATCCCTGACGGAACTGGCACAGAACCAGGATAAAATGGATAAGGACTTCCCGGAAAAAATCGAACTCAAGGATCTGTCCGTTCAAATAACACTGGAAGTGAGCAAGGATGGCCTGGCTGTATTGAACCTGGGACAGGAGGAACTGGACCGTGTGACCCAGAGCTATGCCGCTCAGCTGCACCAGGGCATCACCGGCTACTATGATACGGTCATTGATAAGATGGCTGAGGATGGGGGCTTTACCCGGGAAGAAGTGATTGAAAATCATCAAACTACCGATGCCGAGGGCGTGTTTGAGGCCGAGGGCGGCATCCGGTTTGCGGAATTTGAGAGAAGGATGACCCCTTCCGACTTATTTTCCAGCCTGAAAAACCTGTATCGTGATGCCGGAATCGCCAAAATGGATGGTCAGACACTGACGCTCCGCCTGGCAGGGAATACCTGGACTGTGGATGCGTCTCAGGAAGGAAAGCTGACCCTGGCCGATGGTGTCAACACCCTGACGGTGACCCGGATTCGCTGAATAATTTTCCCACCTATGGCAAACAATACCTCCGGAAATCATTTTCTGGAGGTATTTCTTTATGAGAAGAAAACTTGCACTGTTTCTCTTTGCACTTCTGCTTTTTCCTGTGACGGCCAGGGCTGCGGCAGTGGATAGCGGCAGCGAATACTGTTTCGCCGCCGCTGATTTTACCGAAAATATTGAAGGCGCGGCGCTTTTGGAAACACCGGATACCGGAGTGCTGCGGTTAAACCACCGGGTGATCCGTGAGGGGGATGTGCTCACAATGGCGCAGTTGGAAAACCTGACCTTTACGCCCTATGGAACGGAAGTGGATGATCAGGCAACAGTGGTCTATCTGCCGGTTTCGGAGGAGGGAATCGGACAGGAAACCGCCTTTACACTCGGCATCCGGGGCAAGGAGAATAAGCCGCCGGTGGCGGAGGATTCCGCGCTGGAGACCTACAAAAACCTGCCGAATACCGGCACCCTTCGTGCAAGTGATCCGGAAGGGGAAGCGCTGAGCTTTTCTGTGACCCGTCAGCCCAGGCGGGGAGAAGTGGTAATCTCCCAGGATGGAAGCTTCACCTACACCCCGAAGAACAATAAAGTGGGTGTGGATTCCTTTGCCTATACCGCTTCCGACCCGGGAGGAAACGTATCCCGGGAGGCAACGGTGACCATTACCATTCTGCGCCCTACGGAACCCACCGCTTATACGGATACCCTGGGGACAGACTGCTGCTTTGAGGCGGAGTGGATGAGATCCTCCGGAATCTTCTCCGGGGAAAGTCTGGCGCAGAAGCCGGTCTTTCAGCCGGGCAAAGAGGTTACAAAGGGTGAATTCCTTGCCATGGCGGTGAAAACACTGAGTATTCCTGTGGAGGATACAGCCAGTGATCAGTTCGGCGGCAATCTTCCGCAGTGGCTGCGGCCCTATGCCGTCGCGGCACTGCGTGCCGGCCTGACAGACCGGCAGCCCTGGCAGCAGTGGCAGGCGGAGGAGACCGCAAAAGGGGAAGACGTGGCCGCGCTTTTGTGCAGCGCCCTGGACCTGGATGCCGATGAGAAAACACAGTTCGAGGAATTAAAAGAACGGGAAATTATCCTTTCGGAGGGAGAGACCGTAACCCGTCAGACGGCGGCCATCGCGCTGTACCGGCTCAGTGAACTGAAAAAAGTGGAGTAAACATGAAAACCCCCGCTGCGTAGGCAGCGGGGGTTTCCTGCAAAAGGAATAGAAAGAAGAGAGGTAGAAAAGAGGATCTACGGATAGGAAAGGGAGCGGCTCACGGCTTCCGCAACCTTTCTGCTATTAAAATACCGGGGGAATTTGAACAGCAAATAGCGGAATTGAAAACAGAATTCAACGAAAATGTGAACAATCTGTTTGATTTCTATTGGAAAATGCCCAGTTCCTTTGGATCGAACCCTTCAAAAATCGGGATCCAGTCTTCTGCCATCGCGGTCTGAAAATCCTCAGGTGTTTTGATGGTCCAGCTGACACCCTGGATGCCCCAGAGGCTGCGGCAGATGGTATTGCTGACGGTTTTCCGGTCTTCAAACCGGTAGGCAATGAAATCGGGTCTCGTCAGAAAGTTTTCCAGATAGTAAGTGCAAATCAAACGAACCGGCCAGGGAAAGGTTTTGTCCCGTTTGATGGAATTTTCCGAAAGCTGACCCCGGATCAGTTCCGGGTGGTGTCTGCGCAGGTAGAAAAGGCATCGGGGATCAAAGGATTCCAGGCAAAAGGGGGCCCGGTAGTTTTCCAGCATCCGGCAGACGGCTTCCGTCAGAACATCGGCGTTTCCTTTGTAGGTTTTCAGCTCAATGATCAATGGAGCCTGACCGGCATACAGGTCCAGAACCTGCCCCAGCGTGGGGATGGTTTCCCGGGTGCCGGCAAGATGGATGGTTGGCAGATCCTCTGCGGTCAGCTCCTCCAGGATTCCTTCCCGCCCGGTTACCCGTTTCAGATCAGAGTCATGGAGAATGGCCAGTGTGCCGTCTTTCAGCAGATGAACATCCAGTTCAATTCCATAGCCCTTCTCCAGCGCGGCACGAAAGGCGGCCATGCTGTTTTCCGGTTTGGATGGGTCATGGAGTCCTCTGTGGGCATATGCCCAGGGCTTCAGGGCATCCAATCCATTTGGATGTTTTCTGCCCCGCAGGGAGAAAATATGCAGGACCATACAAATCAGCAGAATGAGGATCAGGACAAACATTTGGATTCGCTTCCTTTGAGAAATGGTTTTTTAATCGATCCGTCGGCGGTTAATCCTCCACATCATATGCTTCCAGCCCCTTTTTGGCAGGGACCTTGTTGTCACCATGGCGGACAAAGCCCATGGTCACAAAGGAGGCAAAGACAAACAGCGCCGCGTAAGGGAACAGGGACAGATAGCTCACATTGTGCAGAAGCCAGCCGGCCACAATGGGGGTGACAATCTGTGCGGACATGGAGAAGGTATAGTAAAGACCTGTAAACTTGCCAACTTCACTGCCGCTGCACATTTCCACCACCATAGGCAGACTGTTCACATTGATGGCGGCCCAGGCAAGTCCCACCAGCAGGAACAGAATGTACAGCACCGGGCTGAAGCCCTGAAGGACAGTGGTCAGCAAAAAGGCTGCCAGAAAGCTGCCGGACAGCAGCAGAGTGCCGAAACGGATGGTTTTCCGCCGGCCAATACGGCTGGCCGCATTGCCCACGGGGATGTAACTGAGAATGGCGCCGCCGGTGGCAATGGTGAGACAGGTATTTGCCTGGCCCAGACTCATGCCCCAGACATTTTCCGCGTAAACGGAAAACCAGGTGGTTACGCCGTTATAGCCGATAAACCACAGGCTGATGGAAATCAGAAGAAAGGAAAGACTCCGTTTTACAGCCTTCGGAAGGAGTGCCTTTTTTTCTGTCTTTTCGGAAAGATCCTCTTCCGGGTGCTGTTTTTCAAATTTCTCCTGTTTCTTTACCAGCTCCGGCTCATTGACAAAGAACATGACGACAACCAGGGCAACCGCCATGATTCCGGCCACAATGGCAAACAGGGGAAGATAGCTCACATAGTTTTCGCTTTTCACATGATACAGGAAGGTGGTAATCAGCAAATAGAGGATGCCGCCTACAGCCCCCATCAGATTGATGATGGCATTGGCCTTGGAGCGCAGGGGCTTTGGAGTGATGTCCGGCATCAGCGCCACGGCGGGACTGCGATAGGTGCCCATGGCGATCAGCAGCAATCCCAGGCAGAGGATAAACAGGGCGATTTTTCCGCCGCCGGGGGCCGCGTGATAGCTGTCTGCCCAGATGGGAAGCTGGAGCATCAGCACAATTGCAGCCAGGGTGCCCACAAGGATAAAGGGTCTGCGCCGTCCCAGAGGACTTTTGCATTTGTCGGAAAGTCCGCCAAACAGGGGCAGCAGGAATAGTGCCAGCACATTGTCCGCAGCCATGATGGCGCCGGACAGGGTTTCGTTCAGGTGAAAGGTGTTGGTCAGGATCAGGGGAACCAGATTGTCATACATCTGCCAGAAGGCGCAGATAGACAGGAATGCAAAGCCCACAAGGACCGTGCGCTTGGTGTCAAGTTTCATGGCAAGCCCTCCATTCTTCCGGTCTGCCGCATGGAGCGGCGGAACATGACATAACTCCACAAAAGGATCCGGCGGAATGATTGGATATTTGTGGAGAATGTCTTTCTCTCATTATAGTCCCTTTTTCTCCTCTTGTCCAGTGGCGCGCAGAATGTGATTCAGGTAATTGAGTACCTTTTTTTTATCCAGGGACCAGATTGGCGCAATGAGTTCCCGCCGGGCACCGTCGCCGGTGATCCGGTGTACCACGGTTTCCGGGGGCAGCAGAGAGATACACCTGCCAAGAATCTTGCCGTATTCCTCCATGGTCAGGCAGCGGAATTCTCCCCGACCGTAGGCTTTTTCCAGAGAAGTATTCTTCAGCACATGCAGAAGATGAAATTTGACACCGTCCGTGCCGCAGCGAACAGCCAGGCGGGTGGTTTCCAGCATGTCCTCTTCCGTATCTCCGGGAAGCCCCAGGATCATATGGGTTACCACATTGAGACCCGCCATTTTCAGCCGCTTCACTGCGTCCACATACACATGGGTCTCATAGCAGCGGTTCATAGCCCGGGCGGTTGCATCGTTGGCGGTTTGCAGTCCAAGCTCAATGCTGACGGGCTTTATGCTGTTGAGTTCTTTCAAAAGAGAGATCACGTCCTCCGGCAGGCAGTCTGGCCGGGTGCCGATGGAAAGCCCCACTATGAAGTCCGGTTTTATGGCCTGACGAAACAGAGCCTCCAGCTTTTCCACCGGGGCATAGGTGCCAGTGAAGGACTGAAAGTAGGCAATATATTTTCCGGTTTTGCATTTGGCTTTGACCCGCTCTTTGGCAAGCTCCAGCTGGTTTTCGATGCTGCCGCAGACGCTCTGGGCAAACTCACCGCCTCCGGCGCCGGAGCAGAAGGCACAGCCGCCGGTACCCAGATGGCCGTCCCGGTTGGGACAGGTGAAGCCGCCGTCCAGAGACAGCTTATATACCTTGCAGCCGAAAAGCTCCCGGTAATAGTCGTTGGCAGTACGCATGGCGATCCTCCGAAACGAAATGTTGAGGTGGTTTTAGAATACCTCGGAACCAAGGCAAATGCAACCGGGGAAATGCGTAAGACCCCCCTATTTGTAACATTTTTACGAACACTTTCCAGGCTGCTTGCAAGGGAGGGGAAATGTGTTATAATATACAGACATGATAACATCCGGGCGATCCCGGACCGCAATATGAAAGGAAATACCCATGAAAAAAATGCTTTTGGTCGTGAATCCCTATTCCGGGCAGAAGAAAGCAGCAAAAATGCTGGCAGAGATCATCGCACTGTTTAACCGTGCGGACTATGCGGTTCAGACCTATATTACCGCAGGCCCCGGAGATGCTGTCCGTGAGGTTTCCAGGCTTTGCGATCAGGTGGACCTGATTGTCTGCTGCGGCGGTGACGGTACATTTAATGAGACCATTTCGGGACTGCTCCAGGCAGGCTCCAAGACACCGGTTGGATACATTCCCGCCGGTTCCACCAACGACTTTGCTTCCAGCCTCCGCCTTTCCGGCGACCTTTTGGAGGCGGCAAGGGAGATTATTGAGGGCCAACCCGTCTCCTATGATGCCGGCAGCTTCGGAGGACGGATCTTCTCCTATGTGGCATCCTTTGGCGCCTTTACCCGGGCCAGCTACGCTACCCCGCAGAGCATCAAGAATGCTTTGGGCCATACGGCTTATGTTCTGGAGGGGATTCAGGAATTGTCCCAGATCCGGAAGGAGCACATTCGGATGATTATTGACGGGGAAGAGATAGAGGATGATTTCCTGTTTGGTGCCATCTGCAATTCCACTTCAGTGGGCGGCATACTGACCCTGGACCCGGATGTGGTGGATCTTCAGGACAACAAACTGGAAATTCTGCTGGTTCGCGCCCCCCAGAGCATTGCGGAGCTTCACGAGTGCATTCTCGCGGTCCAGAGCCAGAAGTACAATTGCGCCATGATTACCTTCCGGTCTGCTACCCATATCCAGATTTTCGCGGATCCGGAAATGCCCTGGACCCTGGACGGAGAGCGGGAAGACGGCCACGGTGAGGTGGTGGTAACGCCGGAGCATCTGGCTTACCAGCTTGTAAAGAAGGTATGATATGCACAATTCCACGCTGTGTTATGTAATCCGTGGAGATCAGGTGCTGATGCTCCACCGGGTAAAAAAGAAAAACGATGTCAACAAGGACAAGTGGATTGGCATCGGCGGGAAGTTTGAAGCGGAGGAAAGCCCCGACGAATGCCTCCTGCGGGAATGCCGGGAGGAAACGGGATTGCGCCTGACTTCCTGGCAGTGCCGCGGTGTTGTGACCTTCCTTCAGGAGGGCGGGGAAGGGGAATACATGTACCTTTTTACCGCGGAGGAATTCGAAGGAAATCTTCACGACTGCCCGGAGGGAGATCTGCAGTGGGTCAGCCGGGAATTCCTGTATCGCCTGCCCATGTGGGAAGGGGACAGGATTTTTCTGGATCTGCTGTGGCGGAATGCCCCCTTTTTCCTGCTGACCCTGCGCTATCGGGGCGAGGTGCTGACACAGGCGGTATTAAACGGTGAGGAAATCCACAGGATATGACGCAAATGTGTCGGGCCGGGATTCCGGCCCGGCCTTTTTGGAAAGGAAGCGTTTTATGTGGCAGGAATCGGAATCCGAAGTGGTTCGGCTGCAAAAGGTATTGGCCCATAACGGCCTGACAGGTCAGGCCCTGATGGAGAAATTCCGCACTGCCCAGCGGCAGGATGTGCGCCTTGCCGCCGCTCTGCGGGGGATGTTTACGCCGGGCTGCGGGGATGAAGCACAAAGGGGCGAGTATCTTGATTATCTCAAGAGACGGGCGGTTCCCGCTGCGGTGGCGCTGATGGAGGAAAACCGTGTTCTGGATCTGGAAAAGCTGGATGTCTGTATTCCATTTTCCAGGGAAACGGTAGATTCCCTTATGGAAACGGCCCGGCGGCTTGGACGCCCGGAGGTGTTGGTATGGCTGCTGGAAAAAAAGCAGAGCCGGTTTGGTTTCCGGGACCGGGATTTTTCCTTGTAAGGGGGCAGACACATGGATGATCTTCTCTGCCGGGTTCTGACTGCCTGCCGTGGGGAGCTGACCGGGCTTTTCCCGGGGCTGGGGGCGGCCTTTTCCTTCCTGCCCTGGCAGGAGGACCGGCGGCTGGGAACCGACGGGCAGACGCTGTTTGTGCCCCGGACACTGGTGAACGCCTATGGTCGGAACCCTGCCCGTGTCCGCCGGGGGTATCTGCATATTCTGCTGCATTGCCTGTTTTTACATATCCGGATCCCGGACCGGGTAGACCCGGATCTCTGGGGACTGGCCTGCGACATCTGGGTGGAAACCTATCTGGACAGTCTTCAGGAGCCCCGTCTGACTGTGGGGGCAGGCCGTTCCGGGGAGATCGCATTCTCCGGCGGTCCCTGGCAGATCATGGAAAAGATTTCCGACAGCGGGCGAAATCCGGAAGAACTGAAAAAAGAATTTGCTTTTGATGACCACAGCCTTTGGCCAAGGAGCTTGCCGGAGGCGCTGGTTAGCCGGTGGAGGGGCCTGTCTTCCGGCGGACAGGGAATGGGGTTTGGTTCCTGCGGCAGCCGTTCCCCGGCAGATGCGGAGGAGCAGGAGGGGTATGGGGGCAGTCTCTATGATTTCCGCAGGTATTTGCGCCGGTTTACCCTGCCCCGGGAGGAAATGGAAATCGATCAGGAGAGCTTTGACTACCTCTTCTACAATCTGGGAATGGAGTACTATGGCAATATGCCCCTGCTGGAGCCTCTGGAATATAAAGAGGTTTGGCGGTTGGATGCCCTGGCCATTGCCATAGATACCTCCGGGTCCTGTGACGCAGCCCTGGTCAGCCGGTTTTTGAAGGAGACCTACGGTATTTTCAGCAGTCGGGAAAACTTCTTTCATAAGATGAAGGTGGTGTTTTTCCAATGCGACTGCTGTTTGCAGGACACGGCCATCATCACCAGCCGGGAACAGTGGGAAGCCTACGCGGACTCCCTGAAAATCAAGGGGCGGGGCGGAACGGATTTTACGCCGGTGTTCCGGGAAATCCTGCGCCTTCGTCAGTCCGGAATCATACCCAGGCCCCGGGCCCTGCTCTACTTTACGGACGGCGACGGGATTTATCCCCACAGGCCGGATTACGAGACGGTATTTGTATTGGCGGGCCCAAAACGCCACCCGGAATTGGTGCCGAAATGGGCCAAAACGCTGGAATTGGAGTGAGAGAATGCATATTCAGCAGGCAAAAGAGGAAATCCGCAATGCATTAAGGGCGTATCTGCGCCAGGATGAGAAGGGGAACTATCTCTACCCAACGGTGCGCCAGCGGCCCCTGCTGCTGATGGGGCCGCCCGGTGTGGGAAAGACCGCCATTGTGGAGCAGATTGCACGGGAGGAAAAGCTCCCGTTGGTTGCCTACACCATGACCCACCACACCCGGCAGAGCGCGGTGGGCCTGCCCAGGATTCTGGAACGGGATTACTGCGGCAAACATTTTTCCGTGACGGAATATACCATGAGTGAAATCATTGGCGCTGTGTATCGGGCTATGGAGGAAACGGGATCCCGGCAGGGTATCCTTTTTCTGGATGAGATCAACTGTGTTTCCGAGACGCTGGCGCCCACCATGCTCCAGTTCTTGCAGAACAAAACCTTTGGAAATCATGTCCTGCCCGAGGGCTGGCTGATTGTGGCGGCAGGTAACCCGCCGGAATACAACAAATCCGTCCGGGATTTTGATATTGTGACGCTGGACCGGATTCGGAATATTCAGATTGAGCCCAGTGTGGAGGATTTTCTGCGCTATGGCGCCCGTCAGGGGATCCACGGTGCAGTGATGTCCTACCTGGGACTGAAGCCGGAGCGCTTCTATCATGTAAGCCGGGATGAGAACAGCCTCTGCTTTGTCACGGCCCGGGGCTGGGAGGACCTTTCCTGCCTGCTGTACAGCTATGAAACCATGGATCTGGCTGTGGATGAAGAGCTGGTAGCAGAGTTTTTGAATCTGGAGGATACCAGCCGGGATTTCGCGGCTTATTACCGGCTCTACCGGAAGTATGGAAGAGATTATCAGGTTGGGTATATCCTGTCGGATGCCTGCGATTCGGCCCTCTGGGAGGATGCAAAGAGTATGGCCCGGTCCGGTGACTTTACGGAACGGTTTGCCCTGACGGGGCTCCTTCTGGAGCGGCTGCGGCATCTGGCAAAGGAGTATGTGGAGCAGGACAGGCTGTGCGTGGCGCTTCACGAAAGAATCGCGGTGTTCCTGAACCAGCCAGAGGATCTGCCCGTGTTTCTGGAAAAACAGCGCCTGGCCCTGCAAACCAAGAAGCGGTATCGCCTGGCGGAGACTTCTGATCTGGGATTGGAAAACAGCGTACTGCGCACAATGGAGGATTACAGCTTAGAGGCCAGAGAACAGCGGCTCTATTCCCGGGAAAGCGCTGCCCCCTATCTGAAGGAAGCCTTTGGAAGGGTTCTTTCCCAACGGGAGACCCTCATCGGGAAAACGCAAAGGGCTCTGGAACGGGCAATGGAATTCCTGACAGATGCCTACGGAGACGGTCCGGAGCTGACCCTGTTGCTTACCGGGATTACGGACAGCACATATCTGATGGATTTTATCACACGCCACGGCTGCCCCGGGTATATCGTGCGCAGCGGACGGCTCAAATACCAAATGAATGAGCAGGCTTTGCAGCAGGCCTGCCTGGATGCGATTGAAAAGGAATGATACATAAATGAAGCTTTTGATTACAATCCTTGTGACCTTTTTCGCGGGAATGGGCGCGGGCCTGGGCACCGGCTTTGCCGGGCTCAGCGCGGCCGCGGTGATCAGCCCCATGCTGATTACATTCCTGCACATGGATCCTTATATGGCGGTTGGCATCGCCCTTTCCTCCGATGTTCTGGCCAGTGCGGTGTCGGCATATACCTATGGAAAGAACAAGAACCTGGATATTCAAAACGGCCTGATTATGATGGTCAGTGTGCTGGCCTTTACCGTGGTGGGAAGCTATGTTGCCAGCCTTGTTCCGTCCAGAACCATGGGCAGCTTTTCGGTGTTCATGACCTTTCTGCTGGGTGTGAAATTCATTCTCCGGCCGGTTATGACCACCAAAGAGGCCATGCAGGGCGTTTCCGCCGGAAAACGGGCGGTGCAGTCTCTGGCCTGCGGCTGCATGATTGGTTTTATCTGCGGCTTTGTAGGGGCAGGCGGCGGGATGATGATGCTGCTGATTCTCACAAGTGTTCTGGGGTATGAATTGAAGACTGCCGTGGGAACCAGTGTGTTCATTATGGCCTTTACGGCGTTTACCGGCGCGGCTTCCCACTTTGCCATCGGCGGTGCGCCGGACTGGGGTGTATTCTTTCTGAGTGTAGTGTTTACCTTCCTCTGGGCCAGGGTTGCCGCCGTATTCGCCAACAAGGCATCCGCCAAAACCCTAAACCGTGCCACCGGTGTGATCCTGGTAATTCTGGGAATTGTTGTAATGGGGTTTCAGTATCTGACATAAAATAGGCCGTGCGGATTTTTCCCGCACGGCCTTTTATTATGGTTCTTATTTTGCAAATGCGTCTACAGCCAGCTTAAAAGCGCCGTAGGCACCGGCATCATTGCCGAGAGAAGCCAGGGCGAAGCGCACCTGGGAGGCGGCATGGAACACATACTTGTGGAAATAGGGCGTAATACCATCCAGAAGCATGGTACCGGCCTTGCTGACACCGCCGCCGATGACCACGGCCTCGGGGTCAACCGCGGAGCACACGCTGCCCAGGAACTGGCCCATGTAGTCGTAATACTGATCCAGAATCTCCAGGGCCACAGCGTCGCCGGCCTTGCCCGCGTCAAAAATATCCCGGCAGGTCAGGTCCGTCAGGGCGCGCAGAGAGGAAGATGCTTCATCCTTATCCAGCCGCAGCTTGGCCAGCCGGACAATGCCGGTGGCGGAGCAGTACTGTTCCACACAGCCCCGCTTGCCGCAGCCGCACACGGCGGTTTCTCTGGGATCCAGAACCATGTGACCCAGCTCCGCACCGGAACCGTGGGTGCCATGAAGCAGACGGCCTTCCACAATGATGCCGCCGCCGACACCGGTGCCCAGGGTGACGAACACGATGTTCTCACAGCCCTGGCCGCCGCCCTTCCAGTATTCACCCAGGGCCGCTACATTGGCATCGTTGCCGGCTTTGACGGGAAGTCCTGTCAGATCACTGAGCTCTTTTGCAATGTTAAATATGCCCCAGCCCAGATTCACGCAGCGGTTGACCGTGCCGGAGGAATCTACAGGGCCGGGAACGCCGATGCCCAGACCCAGCAGCGCTTCATCCGGAATGTTGTGGTCCCTCCGGTAGCCGGCCACGGATGCCGCGATGTCCGGCAGAATCTGCTTGCCGCCGCCTGCGGTTACCGTGGGAATTTCCCACTTATCCAGCATATTGCCGGTTTCGTCAAAGTAGGCGATCTTTACGGTGGTACCGCCAAGATCCACGCCAAAGCCATATTTCATTGGGGAGCCCTCCTGTTTTTTGGTTTCTTCCATTATACTACACAGACTTCCAAAAAGAAAGATGTATTCTCAAATACATTTTTGAGAGAACATCTTAATTTCTGTTTAAGAATCCACCGGAACTCTTAAAAAATGGTTAAGGATAGTGACAAATGGAAACAAATGTGATACAGTTTTTTTAAAGGCAAAATTTGGAAGGAGGAACACCATGAGACGTTCTATCAAGATGCTTGTGGGATTTGTGTGCGCACTGGCGCTGTTCAGCGGTTGCCAGACCGGCAGCGGTGCGGAAAGCCTGCCCACATTTGCGCAGGAGGCACCTGCGGAAGACAGCGCCGTACATACGGTTCAGGAGTTTATTGACGCAATCAAGCCCAATGCCACGGTAACACTGCCCTCGGGTTCGCTGGTGCTCAGCGATGGCTCGGACAAGCCCATAAGCAATCCCTATTGCAAATGGGAATGGGGGACCCTTGTGATCTCCAATGTGGACGGCCTGACCATCCGGGGCAGTGGAAAGGATCTGTCCGTGCTGAAAACCGAGCCCAGAAACGCCGCGGTGCTGACCTTTACCAACTGCCGGGACCTGACGCTTTCGGGTCTTACCGCGGGACACACCCAGCGGGTAGAGGCCTGCGAGGGCAATGTGGTAAATCTGAACGGATGCAGCAATGTGACCCTAAAGGATGTGGGCCTGTTTGGCTGCGGCGCGGTGGGGCTGAACGGCTGGTTGGTTCGGGATCTGACCCTGGAGGATACGGATATATATGATTGCTCCGTTTCCGGTGTTTCCGTCTATCAGGGCGGCGGGGTTCTGCTGAAAAACTGCCGACTGTTCGATATTGGCGCGGAGCAGGATGCCCTGTACGCGCTGGACGTGTCGGACTGTATGGATGTACGCCTGGAGAACTGCCGGATTGACAACAACCGGCTGCGGCAATTGATTTCCTGCTATGCGTCAAACGTGCAGCTTCTGGGCTGTTCTATGGAAGGAAATACTCTGACCGATGCAATGTTCCATGTTTCCGGCCAGTATGGGGAATCCGGAACCGGGGCAGAAGGATCTGTGGGGCTGACGGATCCGGTCCTTGTCGGGAATACTGCCTGGAAATGGCTGGATACCGACAATGGCGGTCAGGTGATGATCGGGGATGAGGAAATGACCGAGGATGGTATGGCGCAAAAGTTTGGCGCCTTTGCCAGAAAGGCAGGGGAGGCGACAACGGGAGATGCCGGAAGTCAGCGGGATCAGATCACCGTCAAAAACGCGGATGAATTCCTGGCGGCCCTTGGTCCCGACCGGGAGATTGTCATTGACTGCCCGGTACTGGATCTCAGCACGGCAAAGAATTACGGCATGGACGGCGGTGACTGTTATCGCTGGGAGGATCCCTTTGACGGCCCCCAGTTGACCGTCTTCGATGTAGAAAACCTGACCATTCGGGGGAAAGACGGAAAGGATGCCAATGTGGTAAGCGCCGTTCCCAGATACGCTCAGGTTCTGGCTTTTGACGGCTGTACCAATCTGACAATCCGGGATCTGACCGTGGGTCATACCAAGGAGCCGGGCTACTGTATCGGCGGCGTGCTCCAGTTCCAAAATTGCGGCAGCGTCACCGTAGAAAATACCGGCCTTTTCGGCTGCGGTACCATCGGTGTGGATGCCCAATCCTGCAGAAACATCCTGATCCGGAACAATGACATCTACGAGTGCTCCTACGGCGGAATCAGCCTCTATCGTGTGGACGGAGCAGGCATGGAGGGAAACAGCTTCCGGGCACTGGGAGATGAATACGGAGAGGGCTTTGTATACAGCATAGATTCCGGCAGCCGGAATATCCTGTTTGAACAGGACACGGTTCAGCCGGGCTCCGAACTGAGGACCTCTCAATATCCCCTGTATCAGAAGTAATGATCACCCCCGCAGAACGGATTTCGTTCTGCGGGGGTGAAGATATTTCAGCGGATGGAGCGCTGCCAGCTATGACGGGAGAGAAGGCACAGAATAGGGAAAATCTCCAGTCGGCCCAGAAGCATATCCAGAATCAGAACCAGCTTGCTCAGGACGCTGAAGGCACTGAAATTGCAGGTTGGGCCAACGGCTTCCAAGCCGGGGCCGATGTTGTTGAAGCAGCACAGCACGGCGGAGAAGTTGGTGCCGGTGGAGAAACCGTCCAGGCTCAGCAGCAGGAAGCTGATGAACATAATGAACACATAGGCAATCAGGTACGCGTTGGTGCTTTCCACCACCTTTTCGTCCACCGCCTGGTCATTGTTCCGGACCACCTGGATCCGATTTGGGTGCAGCATCTGCAGGAAACTGCGGCGAAGGCTCTTAAACAGCAGCACGACCCGGGAAACCTTAATGCCGCCGCCGGTGGAGCCAGCACTGGCGCCGATGACCATAAGACACAGCAGGATGGTTTTGGAAAAACTGGGCCAGAGGTCAAAGTCTGTAGTGGCGAAGCCGGTGGTGGTCATGATGCTGCTGACCTGAAACGCGGCGTGCCGCAGGGTTTCCCCTAAGCTCCCATACATACCGCGGATGTTCCAGGCAATGAGCGCGAAGCTGCAAAAGGCGATGCCCAGATAGGCCCGGAGCTCTTCGTCCTTGAATACGTTGCGGAATTGTCTCAAAAGCAGCAGATAGTAGCAGCTGAAGTTCACACCGAAGAGCATCATGAACACGGTGGTAACATTTTGCAGGTAGGGGCTGTAGCCGGCAAAGGAATCATTTTTTACACCAAAGCCGCCGGTTCCTGCGGTGCCGAAGGCGGTACAGACGGCCTCAAACAGCGGCATTTTTCCAAGAAGCAGAAACAGAATGTTGAGAACCGTCAGCAGCATGTACAGAAAATACAGAATGGCGGCGGTTTTTCGCATTTTGGGTACCAGCTTGCCTACGCTGGGGCCGGGACTTTCCGCCCGCAGCAGGTGCATGGTGAAACCCTTTCCCCGGTCACCGCTGGGGGCAACGGCCAGAACAAAGACCAGCACACCCATGCCGCCGACCCAGTGACTGAAGCTGCGCCAGTAAAGGATCCCTTTGGACAGGGGTTCAACGGCAGGGAGTATGGAAGCGCCGGTGGTGGTAAAGCCGGAAACGATTTCAAACAGGGCATCGATAAACCGGGGGATCTCCCGGGAAATGAAAAAGGGCAGACAGCCGGTAAGACTGAGGATGATCCAGCTTACGGCGACACAGACCATGCCGTCGGTAGCGTAGAAGTTGCTTTTGGCTCCCCGGCACAAAATGCGCAGCAGCCCGGAAATCACCAGCAGAAGAAGGATGGTCAGGGCAAAGGCTTTTGCCGCGCTGCTCTCCCCGCAGGCCAGGCTGATAAACATGGCCGGAAGCATGAAAAGCCCCTCCAGGAACAGGATCTGGGCGATAAACCGCCCCATCATTCTATAATTCATGGCGGTCTCCTCAGGCAAAAATATCGTTCAGCTGCCGCAGAACCACACCGCTGTTGGTTACAACAACAACAGTGTCGCCAACCTGGAATATGGAGTCGCCGTTGGCAATTTCCGTAGTGGCGCCATGGCTGATACTGACCACAAGAACATTGGCCTTGAGCTTGATGTCTTTAAGGGGAACGCCGCAGAATTTGGTCTGCGGGTCCGCCAGGAATTCCATGGCCTCGGCTTGGCCGTCCGCGATGGTGTGAACGGAGATGGCGGCACCGGTCTGATTCTGCATGGCGCGGACATAACGGACGATGTTGTTACAGCACAGCTCCTTGGGACAGATGTAGCTGCCCAGGGAGAGACTGCCAAAAATGCTGTGATTATCGGTATGGCTCAGCTTGGTAATTACCTGGGGTACACCCTGGGAGATGCCGTAGAGGGAAACAATCATGTTAAGCTCATCCAGACCGGTCAGTGTTACCAAGGCGTCGCACTGAGAAAGCCCCTCGCTTTCCAGCAGATATTGGTCGGAAATGTCTCCATGGATGACTTCTGCCTTGGGAAGCAGGGAACACAGCTCCTTACACCGGGCAAGATCGCTTTCCACAATGACACAGCTGATTCCGGCCTTCATCAGACGGTTGGCTAGGTAATAGCTGACCCTGCCACCGCCGCAGAGCATCACGCGGCGCACCTGGCGAGTCAGGATGCCCAGATTTTTCAGAAGGGTGGTGAGGTTTTCGGAGAGAGCGGTGATGAAAAGCCGGTCGCCCTCCCGCAGGACAAAATCACCGCCGGGGGTAATGGCGGCGCCGCCCCGCAGAACAGCACAGACCAGGACCTTACATTTGACGATGGTCCGCAGGTCGGAGAGCTTTACGTTGCAGAGTTTGCTTTTGGCGTCCACCCGAAGTTCCACGATTTCCGTGCGGCCCTTTGCGAAGGTGTCCCGGCGAAGAAAGCCCGGGTATTTCAGCAGACGTTCGATTTCCGTTGCCGCCTGATTCTCCGGGTTTATGAGCATGGAAAGACCGAATAGATCCCGCATATGGAAAATCTGTTCGGTATATTCCGGGTTCCGGATCCGGGCTATGGTGTGCAGCCTGGGATTCATGGCATGGGCTGTGGTGCAGCACAGCAGGTTTACTTCATCTGCGCCGGTGGCGGCAATCAACAAATCCGCATCCATAACACCTGCCTGCCGCAGAACATCCATGGAGGCGCAGTTGCCCTGCACGGAAATTACATCGTAACGTTCCACACTGTCTTCCAGGCATTTGAGCTTAGAATCGATTACGGTAACATCATAGCCTTCGGCGGTGAGCTGACGGGTCAGGGTAGCGCCAACTTTGCCGTCACCTGCAATGATTATGTTCATCTCTGCCTCCCAAAAGAAAATGATCTGGCGGATCGGCCAGTATGTTCCACTGTTTTGCCCATAAATGGTGTAAATTCTCAGTCATTATAGCATTTTGCATTACAAAAGGCAATATATTCCTTGCTTCTTTTCCGGGTGAGTTCAGGAATCGTCGACAACATGAAAATATTTTTTGGTTACCCCTTTACAAACGGGCAAATATCTGATATAATCTCACTCGTCCCTGGCCCGGTGGTGCAGTCGGTTAGCACGCCAGCCTGTCACGCTGGAGGTCGACGGTTCGAGTCCGTTCCGGGTCGCCAAACCCCAGAAGCTTTTGCTTCTGGGGTTTTTTCTATAAAATACGGCTGCCGCGATTCGCGGCAGCCGTATTTTTAAGGCAGCACCGCATAATGGGGCAAGGAGATTCGGCCAGTGTTTTGACCCAGGCGAAAGTATGGAAAATGCGGGAATACTGGATGTATTCCCCATTTTTCATACTGCGCGATTGGGCCAAAAGATCCGCTGAAGCTCGCAGTTTCCATTGTGCGGTGTTGCCTTAATCTTTTCCGGGAAGCTGAAAACCCATAATGGTATTGTTAAAGCCCTCATAGAGTTCTTCATAGGTGCCCACCCGGAAAGGAAA